>CAYVWO010000007.1:0-18881 GCA_964455495.1 uncultured Tessaracoccus sp. | reverse complement strand
TCGTCGGCCCCGGACCAGCTCATCGACGAGCGGCTCGCCGAGGCCTGCCGCGCGCAGATCGCGCCGGTCACCAGCGGGCGGGTGACCATCCGCGCGCTGCCCGCGAACCGCGCCGCCGCACTGAGCGTCGTCATCCTCTCAGGCGACGACGCCGTTCACGCGCTGTGGACGGCCGATGGGACCCCCGTTGGTTGAGTCAGGGCGCCCCTGACTCAACCAACGGTAGGGCCCGACGAGCGTCAGGCGAGGGCGCGGCGCAGGCCGGCCAGCAGGCGGCCGTTCCAGATCTCGGCCTCGATCTCGCCTGGGCGCACCGCGTGCACCTCGCCGCCGGTGGCGAGCACCAACAGCGCGATCGCCGCGAGCAGGTCCTCGCCGTCGGCGTCGAAGGCGATGGCGCCGGTGTCGGCGTCGAGGGAGCCCCTGACGTCGGCGGTCATGTCGTAGTACAGGGTGCCGATGGCACCCACGGCGGCGGCACGGGCGGCCTGCGCCACGTCGGTGCTCGCGAGGCCCGCGGCGAAACCGTCGCCGATCTTGTCCGCGACGGCGCTCAGACGCCGCGCGGTGATCTCGCCGATCCGCGCGCGGACCGCCTCGTCGATCTGGTCCGGCCTCAGCTCGTCGGCCGCGCCGCGCACGACGACGACCTCGCCCGGCAGCCCGTGCGCCACGATCATCGAGGCGAGCGGCTCGTTGGCGAAGACGAAGAGGGGGACCTCTGAGGTCGGGTCGACCGGCGCGAGTTCGTCGCGCACCGCTCCCGCCACGACCTGCGCGTAGCGGTCGAGGAGCACCTTCTGGCCCTCGTCGCCGCCGAGGCGACGCAGCAGCTTGCGGCCGCGGATGCTCATCCGGTTGGTCGCGTCAGCCGCGTCCTCGGCGTGCTCGCCGGCCAGCGGGAACTCGGTGGCGCGGGAGGACTCCGTGGCCTCCCAGAGGTTCCAGCCGTTGCTGGAGAGGGTGAGGGCGAAGGCGCGCTGGGGCGTGGTCACGGCGCGGATGAGCTGCCCGACGTCGAACCGGCTGCCCAGGTGGGTGTGCGCCTCGAACGAGTTCGGCAGCACGTACTCGTCGATGAAGTCGGGGGCGATGAAGATCGCCAGCGAGCTGGCGAGGTTGCCCCAGAGCTCGCTGTCCTCGGCGACGACGTCCCATTGCGTGCGCAGCCACTCCTGCTCGGCGTGGCTGCGGCCGGCGGCGCGCAGCGCGCGGATCGCCTCGTCGACGGCGCTCTTCGCTGTCGTGAAGGCGAGGTCGCGCCCGGCGGGCGTCGGGTCGGTCGTCAGGTAGATCGACAGCGCGTCGGCGCGCGGGGCGCCGAGCTCGAGCAGGTCTGCGTTGGTGGGGAGTGCGTAGTGGATCATCGAGTTTCCTTCTGGCAGCGGCGTGACTGCGTCGTCATCGCGGGCCGGCGGCCCGCGAGGGCAGGCTGTTACCCACCACGATAAACCCTAGGGACAAGGACGGACCCGATGTAGTCCTCAGGACTAGGGGAATCGGAAAGGCACCCATCCCGGGCGCGCCCGACGGCGTGGCAGGGTGACGGTCATGACTCAGGAAGAAGATGCCCTTGTCCGCCCCTCCGGCCAGGACGCCGACGTGACGAGGCTCGCGCTGGCCGCGGCGACGGACCTGTTCGTCGCACCCGTCCCCGACCCGCTCGCCGGCCGGTTCGCGATGCGGTCGGGGATGGAGCTGCTGACCGGGCGGGTGGACCCGCGCCGGTCCGATCCGTTGACGATCGAGATCGAGTTCGGGGACGACGAGCCGCCGTCGGCGGGCCGGCTGCGCGTGGCGATCGCCGGGTACTGCGCGGAGCGGCTGGACCGGATTGACGTAGAGCGGGCAGCGATCCGCCGTCGCGGGCTCAAGGAGTTGCTTGTCGGCCTGCTCTTCCTGGGGGCCTGCCTGGCCGTCGCCGCCCTGCTGGCGTCGTCGTCCGGTCCGTCCTGGGCGCGCACCTTCTTCAGCGAGGGGCTGATCATCGTCGGCTGGATCGCCTTGTGGCACCCCGTGGACATGCTGTTCTTCGAACGGCTGCCGTTGTTGCGCGAGCAGCGCGTGCTGCGCCGGGTCCAGAACGCGGACGTCCTCGTGCTTCCCTAGTTCTGGGGGTTTTTCGCGCGGACGAAGACCGGGCGATCCTTCGAGGAGCGTTGCTCGTCGTAGCGGTAGCCGAGGCCGTCGAAGTCGACGATCTTGCCGGGGGTGCGCACCCGGTTGCGCACCAGCCACGCCGTCATGGCGCCGCGGGCGCGCTTGGCGAAGAAGCTGACGACGCGGGGGACGCCCTTGGCGTCGACGTCCTCGAATCGCGGGGCGACGACGCGCGCGCCGAGCCTTCCCTCATCGATCACGGTTGAGTACTCGACGCTGGCCAGGTTCACCAGAACGTCGGCGCCGGGGGAGGCCTTGAGGTCCTCGGCGACGAGGTCTGTCACCTCGGTCCCCCACCAGTCGTAGAGCGACGACCCGCGCTCCGTCGCCAGGCGCGTTCCCATCTCGAGCCGGTACGGCTGGATCAGGTCGAGCGGGCGGAGCAGCCCATAGAGGCCGGAGAGGATGCGGATGGACTTCTGGGCCTCGGTGAGGTCGCGGGCGTCGAACGTCCGCGCCTCCATGCCGAGGTAGACGTCGCCGTTGAACGCGAGGATCGCCTGGCGGGCGTTCCTGAGGGTGTGCTCGGCGTCGTACTCGGCATACCTGGTGGCGTTGAGGTGGGCCAGGTCGTCGGAGATGTGCATCAGCCGCGCGATATCGGCGGGTGTCTTGGTCCGCATCACGTCGATCAGCGCGCCCGACTCTCCGAGCAGCCGCGGCTCCGTGTGCCTCCGCGTGGCGAGCTTGGACTCGAAGTCGAGCGACTTCGCAGGCGAGAGGACGGTGAGCATGGCCCGAGCCTAGTGGTCCGTCGCGCCAAACTACGAGCGGCGCTGGATCAGTGATCGTGTACGTCAGAGTCAACTATGTGACTCTCACGTACACGCTAGGCGTCGGAGGAGTTCGAGGAGATTCCGGGGGCGCCGCCGTGGATGATCTTGCCGGGGTTCAGGTTGTTGCCCGGGTCGACGCCCTCGAACAGCTTCCGCTGGATGAACACGCCCGCGGGGGAGATGTCCTGGTCAAGCCAGGGGCTGTGCTCCTCGCCGACGCCGTGGTGGTGCGACACCGTCCCGTGGTTGTCCATGAACGACTGCTGGACGACGCGTTTGGCGGCGTCGTAGGTGTCCAGGTTGTGCTCGGAGTCGTCGGCGATCGCGAACGTGAAGTACTGGCACGCGCCCGAGTGGTACGAGTGGCTCAGGTGGCAGAACACCACGCCGCGCACGCCCAGCTCGTCCATCTTCTTGTGGAAGGCGGCGACGGTGTTGGTGTGGATCTGCGCGGCGTACTTCCACGGCGTCGTCGTCTCGGAGACGTCGGCGACGAGGCCGCGGTCGAGCATGAAGTCGCGCAGGTAGGGGGTGTCGTACTTCTTCTGGTCGTACAGCGCGCCGGGGCCCTTGCCGACGGAGATCCCGCCGTGCTCGCGCACGATCTTGCCGACGAGGCCCTTCTCGTAGCGGACGTGGTTGGCGCTGCCCTCAAACCCGACGAAGCTCATGGCGATCTGCTCCAGATCCCACTTCTTCTGCTCCATCAGCTTCTGGATGGCCTTGCTCGCCAGCGACCCGATCCGGCTCGACTTCTTGCCGTTGGCCATGATGTATTGCGTCTCGACGGCGTCGGAGACGCGCGCCATCATCACGGAGGCGTCCGACGACACGATCTGCTCGCAGGCCTTCAGGCCCGCCTCGTAGTTCTCGAAGAAGTAGGCCTGGAGTTCGCGGACCTCGGGCAGCCGGTGCACGTTGACCCACGCCGAGGTGATCACGCCCAGGCGGCCCTCGGAGCCGACCACCATCTCGCGCACGGCCGGGCCCGAGGACGTCGACGGCAGCGGCCGCAGCTCCAGCACCTGGCCGGGCATCACCATGGTGAGGCCGCGGCAGATGTCGGCGATGTCGCCGTACTTGTCGGACTGCATGCCGGAGGATCGCGTGGCGATCCAGCCGCCGAGGGTCGACCACACGAACGAGTCCGGGTGGTGCCCCATGGTCCAGCCGCGGGCCTGGAGTTGGTCTTCCATGTCGGGGCCGAACACGCCGGCCTGGATGTGCGCGAGGCCCGACACCTCGTCGATCTCCAGCACCTTGTTCATCCGGCCCAGGTTCATCGAGACCACCTGGCGGGCCTCGCCCGGCACCGCCTCGAGCGCCGCGACGATGTTGGAGCCACCGCCGAACGGGATCAGCACGCCGTCGGCAGCGACCACGGCGTCGACCGCGCGCTCGACCTCGGCCTGGGTGCCGGGGTAGAGGACGACGTCGGGCACGCGGCCGAGGTCGCCGCGGCGGACGCGCACCAGGTCGCGGACGCCCTTGCCGAACGCGTGCACGACGCGGGTCTCGTCGTCGGTCTGGACGTACTTTGCGCCGAGGATCTCTTCGAGGCGGGCGTGGAGCTCGGCGCTCAGCCGCGACGGCGGAACCTGCAGCGAGGAGAACGGCGGCACGGACTGCATGGGCTTGTTGATGTCGACGCCGACCATCTTCATCACGAACGGGGCGAACTTCGGCTTGTCCTCGTAGTGGAAGGCGAGGCCCTCTTCGCCCCAACCCCACCACTTCTGCTGCTTGACGCCCTCGATCATCGGTCCTCCTGCTTGTCTGCCTGCTCCTTGGCGTCGTCCGCCAGGGAGGCAATCTCGGTCTTGTTGGCCCGCTCGAGGGCCTCGGTGCGCTCGTACTCCGCCAACGTCTTCTTGCCGTAGGCGCGGGCGGTGGTGTCGTGCAGCTCCAGCACCTGGCGGCGCATCCGCTCGTTGAACTCGTGCGCGATCTCGCCCGGGTACGGCGTCATGGGCCGGCCGAACACCACGTGCACCTCCGGGCGGCCCTTCGGCAGGTGCTTCTGCTTCGACGGCCACGCCTCGTAGGCCCCCACGAGGGCGACGGGGAGCGCGGGCACGCCGCGCGAGATGCAGAGCGACGCCACGCCCGGAATGAACGGCGCCATCGCGCCCGTGCGGGAGCGGGTGCCCTCGGGGAAGAGGAGGATCGGGACGCCGTCGTCGAGGAGCCGCGACGCCATGCCGCGCTTGCCCTTGCCGCCCTTGCCGCGGTCCACGGCGAACGCGTTCATGAAGAGGCGCATGCTGCCGGCCTTCACCCAGTTGCCGAAGAAGAAGTCGCCCGCGGCGCCGGTGGCGACGAACTTCGAGAGGCGCCCGGGGAGCGAGCACAGGATGAGCGGGGCGTCGAGGTGCGAGGAGTGATTGGAGAAGACGGCGAACGCCCCCTCCAGGTTGTCGAGGTTCGAGGTGCCGTGCACGTGGACCTTGAGCAGGCGCTGGAGCGCGGGCTTCAGCAGCAGGAGCTGGGCCGTCTGCCGCGTCGTCGCGTGGAGCTTCGACGTGTAGCGTGTGTTCGACTCGTCGGCCAACTCAGTGCTTCTTCCGCGAAGCGGTGAGCATGCGGGAGACGAGGCGGGCCAGCCCGCGGGGGCCGTGGTCGCCGATGAACATCGCGACCTTCCACTTGACGTCCGGGATGGACTCGATCCTGCCCTTCTCCGCGTCGGCGAGGCAGGCGCGGACGAGCTTGTCAGCCTCGATCCAGACGAAGCCCGGCAGCTTGCTCGCGTTGATGCCCGCGCGGTCGTGGAACTCGGTGCGCACCCAGCCCGGCAGCAGGCCCGTGACCGTGACGCCGGTGCCGCGCAGTTCCAGCTGCAGCGCCGTCGAATACGTCCGCGCCCAGGCCTTGACCGCCGAGTAGTTGCCCGTGTAGATCGCGGCCGACGTCGACGCCACGTTGACGATCCTGCCGCTTCCCCGCGCCCTCATCGCGCGTCCCGCGGCGCCGCCGAGGATCAGGACGGCGAGGCACATGACGTCGAACGCCTTGGCCTGGATGTCGATCTCGCTGCGGTCGAGGACGGTGGAGTGCAGGCCGAAGCCCGCGTTGTTGATCAGCCAGTCGACGGGGCGGGCCGGGTCCTCGATGCGGTCGGCGACGCGCATCACGTCGTCGCGGACGGAGAGGTCGGCGGAGATCGTCTCGACCTCGATGCCGTGGGTCTCGCGCAGCTCGGCGGCGACCTTGTCCAAGCGGTCGGCGTCGCGGGCGACGAGGACCAGATCCGTGCCCCTGCTGGCGAACTCGACCGCGAACGCATGACCGATGCCGGACGTCCCACCCGTGATCAAAGCTGAAGCCATGCCGTATAAGGTACGCCAGTTTCGGGGGTGCCCGCTGACGGTGCCGGACCTGCGGTCGCGGACATGGCAAACCCCACAACCGGACCTATCGCCCGTTGTGGGGTTGCGACAACCTTCAGGAGATGATGGCCAGGGTCTCCTGGGCCATCGCCAGCTCCTCGTTGGTCGGGATCACCAGGGCGGCGACCGTGGAGTCCGGCGTCGAGATGGCGCGGGGCTGCTTCGAGCGGACGGCGTTGACGGCGTCGTCGAGCGTGACGCCGAAGTGCTTCAGGCGGTTCAGCACCGCGGCGCGCACCGGGCTGGCATTCTCGCCGACGCCGGCGGTGAACACGATCGCGTCCAGGCCGCCGAGCACCGCGTAGTACGAGCCGATGTAGCTGACGAGGCGGTGGACGTAGATGTCGAGCGCGAGCAACGTGGCCTCGTTGCCCGCGTCGTTCTGCGCCTCGACGTCGCGCATGTCGGTGTAGCCGCAGAGGCCGAGCATGCCGGAGCGCTTGTTCAGCATGGTGTCGACGTCGTTGATGTCCCAGCCGCCCTCGCGGACGAGGAAGGTGTGCAGCCCGGGGTCGACGTCGCCGGATCGGGTGCCCATGACCAGGCCCTGCAGCGGGGTGAGGCCCATCGACGTCTCGACCGCGACCCCGCCGTCGACCGCCGAGATCGAGGCGCCGTTGCCGAGGTGGCAGACGATGATCTTGAGGTCCTCGATCGGGCGGCCGAGGAACTCGGCTGCCTTGCGTGACACGTAGCGGTGGGAGGTGCCGTGGAAGCCGTACTTGCGGATGCCGTACTTCTCCGTGACCTCCGAGTCGATGGCGTAGGTGTACGCCTCGGCGGGCAGCGTCGAGAAGAACGCGGTGTCGAAGATAGCGACGTGCGGCACGTTCGGCAGCACCTCCTCGGCGGCGCGGATGCCTGCGATGCCCGGAGGGTTGTGCAGCGGCGCGAGGCCGGACAGCTCCACCAGCTTGTCGACCACCGCGTCGTCGATCAGCACGGATTCGACGAACGTCGAGCCACCGTGCACGGTGCGGTGGCCGACGGCGACGACGTCGTCGAGGCTGGGGCCGTGGTCCGCGAACATCTTGACCACCGCCGCGACGGCCTCGGTGTGGTCCGCGAAGTGGGTGTCCTCGTGGAACTCCAGGTCCCCGACCTCGTGGTCGATCGTCGACGACTCCAGCCCGATCCGCTGCACGATGCCGACGGCCCGCGGCCCCGCCTCCGCCGGGTCGAGAAGCTGGTACTTGATCGACGACGACCCACAGTTGAGCAGGAGGATCGGCTGCGACATGGGGTTCTTCCTTAGGTCAGTTGGACTGGGCCTGGATGGCGGTGATGGTGATGGTGGAGATGATGTCGTCGACCAGCGATCCGCGCGACAGGTCGTTGACCGGCTTGCGCAGGCCCTGCAGGACGGGGCCGATGGCGACCGCGCCCGAGGTCCGCTGGACGGCCTTGTAGGTGTTGTTGCCGGTGTTCAGGTCCGGGAAGATGAACACGGTCGCGCGGCCGGCCACCTGGGAGCCCGGCATCTTCTGCCGCGCCACGACATCGTCGACGGCGGCGTCGAACTGGATCGGCCCCTCCACCAGGATCTCAGGCGCCCGCTCGCGAACCAGGCGCGTGGCCTCGCGGACCTTGTCGACCTCGGCGCCTGCGCCCGAGTCGCCGGTGGAGTAGGACAGCATCGCCACGCGCGGCTCGATCCCGAAGGACTCCGCGGTGCGGGCCGAGCTGACGGCGATGTCGGCCAGCTGTTCGGCCGTCGGGTCGGGGTTGACGGCGCAGTCGGCGTAGACGACGACGCGGTTGCTCATGCACATCAGGAACGAGCCGGAGACGACCCCGACGCCGGGCGCGGTCTTGATGAACTCGAGCGACGGGCGGATCGTGTTGGCCGTGGTGTTGACGGCTCCGGAGACCATGCCGTCGGCCAGGCCGAGGTGGACCATCATGGTCCCGAAGTAGGAGAGGTCCTTCAGCTTGGCGCGGGCCTGCTCGATGGTCACGCCCTTGTGGGCGCGGAGTCGGGCGTACTCCTCGGCGAAGCGGTCGACCAGCTTCGGGTCCTCCGGGTTCACAACCTTGGCGGCGCTGAGGTTAAGGCCGAGCTCGGTGGCGCGGGCGCTGATCCGCACGGCGTCGCCAAGCAGGATGATGTCGGCGAACGAGCGCTGCAGCACGGCGGCCGCGGCCTCGAGCACGCGGTCGTCGGTGGACTCCGGCAGCACGATCCGCTGCCGGTTGGCGCGGGCCTGCTGCTGGATCTGGTACTCGAACATCGTCGGCGTGCGGATCTCGGTGCGCTCGAGATCGATCGCGGCAAGCAGCGCGGCCTCGTCGACGTATTCGGAGAACATCGCGCGCGACACCTCGATCTTGCGCATCGACCCCGTCGACGTGCCGCGCACGTCCTGCAGGGCCACGGCCGTCGGGTAGGTGTCGGCCTTGGTGATGGCGATGGGCAGGTCGATGACCGACTCGGCGAACAGCTTCGAGACCGACTCCGGGATGTCGAAGCCGCCCGTGAGCAGCAGCGCGGCGAGCGGGCCGTACTCCGGCGAAGCGTGGGCCATGACGAGGCCGGGGAGGAGGTCTAGGCGGTCGGCGGGGACGATGACGGTGGCCTCGCGCTTCAGCCGCGTGAGCAGGTTCGGCAGGGTCATGCCCGCGACGATCGTGGCGAGCGACTCGTGCTCGAGGAACTCGGGCTGGCCGAGCCACTGGGCGGCGTCGGCGGCCTCGAACTGCGTGCCGACCGACGGCGCGTTCAGCACCGCGTTGTCCGGCCAGACCGAGACGACGGAGTCGCGCACGCTCTTCAAGGCGAGGGCGACCTCGTCGCGGTCGCCGGGCTGGGCGTGGGTCGCGACGATGCCGACGACCGTGTTGTGGCTGGCTTCCAGCGTGTCGATGGCGGCCTCGGCGAGGCGGCGCACCTGGTCGACGGTGCGGCCGTCGGCGCGGCAGGCGAAGATCAGCGGCGAGTTCAGGTTCGCCGCGATGATCGCGTTGCGCGCCAGCTCGGTGGAGGAGTCCACGTCCTCGTAGTCGGAGCCGAGGATGACCACGGCGTCGCGCGTCGCTGCGAGCGCCGAGTACTTGGCGACGATGGTGTCGAGGGCCTGGTCCGGGTCGTCGGCCCACTCGGTGTAGGAGACGCCGACCGCGGACTCGAACGGCTGGGAGACGCCCTTGTGGGACAGGAGCGCGTCGGCCACGGCGTCGGACTCCGTGGAGACGACGATGGGGCGGAACACGCCGACGGAGCGCACCTGACGCGCGAACAGGTCGACGACTCCGAGGGCAATGGACGACTTACCGACTTGCCGCTCCGACGAGGCAATGTAAACACTCTTTGTCACGGGGGTCACTGTACCGTGCTTCGGTCCGCCGCTCCGCCGATGCGCGCTCCGTGGCCAGTTATCCACAACCCGCGGCTCGGGCGGGAAATCGGTGTCTGCTTTCGCCACAACAACGGCATGGGTGTTGTGAGGAGTGGTGAGTGCGGGAGCGCGGGCGAGGAGTCGTGCGTGCGTTGCTGTAATTATGCATTGCATAAAGAGCTGAGTCGTGGAAGACTCGGGAGAGAACTGTGAGGTTCCGGAGGTCGGCCGACAAGCACGGCGTCCCTCGCTACTCGACGTGGGTCGTCGCGATGAAGGGCTCGGTGAGCGGCATCACGACCAATAGCGGGGAACCGGGACGCTGGTACGTCGGGTTTGACGATCGTGGGATCGAACTCGAGGTTCTGACTGTGTTGAGAGGTGGACAGGAATGGGTAATTCACTCAATGCCGACGTCGTTGCGACATCGGGGCTAGGCGCCCTGGCGCCGCGGATGACGCACGAGGAGGCGCTCGAAACTGTGCGTTATATGACCGACGAGGACTTTCCGACCGCGGAAGACGACGAGCTCGAGGGCATCATCGACGAGGCCGAGATTGCGCGTCTGATCGCGATAGGTCCGCCGCCCGGCAGACCGTCGCTCACGGGCCCGGGCATCAGGTCGCCGCAGCTAACGCTTCGGATGCCCGCGTACATGAGCGCCCAGCTCGACGACCTGGCGACCCGCACGGGGAGGCGGCGTTCGGACATCGTGCGCGCGGCCCTCGCGGACTACCTGGCCTCCGCCTGACGGCGGTGGAGCGTTCCGGCGCTGGCCGGCGCCGATGTTACTGGTGTGGCTCGGGCCCTACGCCACGACGATGCGCGCCCGCGCGACGTTCTTGACGCGCGCGTGCGGCGATGAGGCGACGGCCTGGGAGACGGCGAGGGCGGCCACGAACTGGGTGCCGGGGCGCGCGAAGGTGCGGCTGGCGGTGACCGTCACGCGGTGACCGGGTTTGATGGCCAGCCGGTCGCCGACGACACCGTCCTCGACGAGGCGGATCTCGGCGACGACTCCGTCCCCGGGGGCCTCGGCCTCGATGCGCAGCTCCACCGGTTCCCCGGCCCGGACGCGCGCGACCTCGGCGCCGTCGGCCGTGAGGGCGACGACGGGCTGCACCCCGCGGCGCTCGTCGGCGCTCGCGGGGAGGGAGATCTGCCCGTCGGCTAGGGCGTAGACGGAGGTCGGAGACGGCTCGACGCCGCGCTCGACCCACGCGGCCACCTGCCGCAGCGCGGCCTCCAGCGCGCCGACGTACTCGACGCTGCGGTCGGGGAACTCCTGAGGGTCGTCGTCGCCGTGCAGCGCGTTGTCGATGTACCAGAGCCGGAACCGCTCGTCGATCGCGTCGCCGAGGTGCTCCGCGACGCGGGCGCGCAGCCAGTCCGCCTGCCAGGGGAAGGCCTCCCGGTCGAGGAGGCAGGCGACGACGATGACCTTCCCGCTGAGGTTTCCGGTCGGCACCGTCCCCGCCGCGTTCTGCGTGAACAGGGGGCCGAGCAGCATCGGCCGCTGCGGGTAGAGGGGTTCGCCGCGCTCGTCGCGGAACTGGTTCCAGACCTCGAACTCGGGGCCGGGCACCTGGTGACGGTGGTAGGTCTGGGCGGCGAGGAAGCTCGAGTTGTCGAGCACGACCGCGTCACCGACGGCGAGCCGCGCGACGGCGTCGTCCTGCCCGGGCTCGAGCCTCGCGACGTCGCCGTCGACCGAGGAGAGGCGAAGGACCGTGCCCGCCGCCGTGCCGTCGGCGACCAGGAGTTGGGCGCCGAGGAACCATCCGCTCGGGGTGTGGGCCAGGCGCAGGGCAGAGATTGGGCCGCCCGCCGCCGTCGCGTGCTGGAACGACTCGTCCACGCCGCCGGCGACCAGGGCGCCCGTGGGGAGACGGGCAGGCCCGATCAGGCATCCGTGGCATTTATGTTACACTTGTCTGCCTAGGGATAGGAGGCGGTCATGACCGGCGAGTTCTGGACGGACCTTGAGTCCGACGTGACGGATCCAGCCTTCGCGCGGGAGTTTGCAGCGGAGTCGGTGCGGATTGCGACGATTGACGCGCTCGTGAATCAGCTCGATGAGGCCCGCGAGGTGGCTGGTCTATCGAAGGCGGCGCTCGCCCGCGCTGTTGGTGCTGACCCTGCGGTGATCCGGCGCCTCTTCTCCGCGCCACACGTGAACCCGACGATCGGCACGCTTGCTGAGGTTGCGGCAGCTCTTGGTTATAAGGTCCAACTCGAGTTGATGAGCGAAGCGGAGCGCGCGCGGGTTACCGAACCGATGCGTCGGGCGTCGTGCATCGTCTCCCAATAGCCACCGCGGTCATCACACAAATGTAGAAAGAGGGGCTGACATTTTTCCGTTTCGGCAGCGGGCTCGTTTCCGTGGCGTGAAGCTGTCAGTACCCAACCCTGAGAGGACACCCGCATGACCGAGCCGTACCGAGACCCGAGCCTTCCCGTCACTGAGCGCGTCGAGGACCTGCTCGCCCGCATGACCGTGGAGGAGAAGGCGGGTCAGCTGACCCAGTTCTTCTTCTTCGCGCCGCAAGAGGTGCCCGACGATCTCGACGTCTCCACGCTGCCGCCCGAGCAGCAGGCCTACGCGCAGGGTGCGCGCGTGGTGTCCGGGCGCGTGAGCGCGGGCACCGTCGGCTCGGTGTTGTTCGTGCGCGACGCCGCGCTGGCCAACAGCCTGCAGCGCCGCGCCGTCGAGGACACCCGGCTGGGCGTCCCGCTGCTCTTCGGCTTCGACGTCATCCACGGCCTCCGCACGATCTTCCCGGTGCCGATCGCGACCGCCGCGTCCTGGGACCCCTCGTCGGCGGAGAAGGGCCAGGCTGTCGCCGCGCGCGAGGCCCGCGCCGTCGGCATCCACTGGGCGTTCGCCCCCATGGTCGACATCGCGCGGGACCCCCGCTGGGGCCGCATCATCGAGGGCGCGGGCGAGGATCCGGTGCTGGCCGCCGCGATGGCCGCCGCCCAGGTCCGCGGCTTCCAGGGCGACCTCGGGCCGGAGAACATCCTGTCCGGCCCCAAGCACTTAGCCGGCTACGGCGCGGCCCGCGGCGGCCGCGACTACGACGACTCGGACATCTCCGACTCGGAGCTGCGCAACGTCTACCTCCCGCCGTTCAAGGCCGCCGTCGACGCGGGTGCAGCCAACATCATGAGCGCCTACATGGATCTCAACGGGGTGCCCGCATCGGGGAACCGCTGGCTGCTGACCGACGTGCTGCGCGACGAGTGGGGCTTCGAGGGCTTCGTGGTCAGCGACGCCAACGCGGTCAAGTCGCTGGAGACCCAGCACTTCGCGGCCGACCCCGCCGACGCCGGGGCGCGCGCGCTTAGCGCCGGCCTCGACATGGAGATGGCCGTGTCCGATCCCGCCTTCACCCATCTCCCGGGCTCCGTGGCGGAGGGGAAGGTCGACGAGGCCGCCCTCGACCAGGCGGTTCGCCGCGTGCTCGCGGCGAAGTTCGCGCTCGGCCTGTTCGAGAGCCCCTACGTCGACGTCGACGCCGCCCCCGGGATCCTCGGCCGCGCCGACCACCGCGACGCCGCCCGCGCGGCGGCGGAGAGGACGATGGTGCTGCTGAGCAACGACGGCACGCTCCCTCTGGACGCCGCGGCCACGCCCCGGATCGCCGTCATCGGCGAGCTGGCCGCGAGCAGGCGAGACGTGCTCGGCCCGTGGATCTTCGACTACGACGCCGCGGAGTCCGTCACCCTTCTCGACGGCATCCGCGCCCGCGTGGGCGACGCCGCCGTCGTCGACTACGCGCCCGGCGTGGGAATCCCGCGCCGCGTGTTCCCGTCGATGTTCGACCGGATGGAGTCCCTCCTCGAGGAGACCCCCGACGAGCACGACGACGACGCCGAGCTCGCGCGCGCCGTCGAGCTGGCCGAGGCCTCGGATGTCGCGATCGTCGTCACCGGGCAGCGCCAGAACCAGATCGGCGAGAAGAGCTCGGTGAGCACCCTCGACCTGCCCGGCCGCGCGGTGGAGCAGATCGAGGCGCTGGCCGCGACGGGGACGCCGGTGGTCGTGGTGCTGATGACCGGACGCCCGGTCGACCTTCGCCGGGTCGACGGGAAGGTCGCTGCCATCGTCGAGGCCTGGTACCCGGGCACCCGCGGCGGCGAGGCCGTGGCGTCGGTGCTCTTCGGCGACGTCAGCCCGGCGGGACGCCTGCCGTTCACCTGGCCCCGGCACGTCGGCCAGGTGCCGATGGTCTACAACCACTACCGCACGTTCGCGCCGCAGGATCAGGGCGAGCGCTACTGGGACGAGGAGTCGACGCCCCTGTATCCCTTCGGCCACGGCCTCTCCTACGCGGCGTTCGCGTACAGCAACCTGCGGGTCGATCGCGACGTCGTCCCCGTGGGCGGCACCGTGAAGGTAGCGGTGGACGTGACCAACCGGTCGGACCGCGCGGCCGACGAGGTGGTCCAGCTGTACATCCACCAGCGCCACGGCGAGGCCACGCGCCCGGTCCGCGAGCTGAAGGGTTTCGACCGCGTCACGATCGGCGCCGGGGAGACCCGCACCGCCCTGTTCGACCTCGGTCCGGACCAGCTGCGCTACTGGAGCGCCGCGTCCCGGTCCTGGGTGCAGGACGAGACGGTGATCGACGTCTACGTCGGCGGCGACTCGACCGCTCCCCTCGCGACCGTGGTCACCGTCCAGGGCTGACCGCGCACAGATCTCTCTATGCGCGGGTGAAGCCCGGATATGGGCCTTGCCTCACGTATAGAGAGACCTGTGTTCGGCCTGCGGGCCCGGCGGTGCGGCCCGGCGGTCTGTCGCGCCTGAAGGTGTGGATCAGGATGGGGCGTTAGGGTCGAGAGCATGAAGCTGTCGGTACTTGACCTGATCGATCTCCGCGTGGGGCAGACGGTGGGGGAGTCGCTGCGGGCGAGCCGCGAGCTCGTGCGCGCCGCGGACCGGCTCGGGTTCATCCGCTACTGGGTGGCCGAGCACCACAACGCGGAGGCCGTGGTGTCGACGACGCCCGCCGTCGAGCTGATGTACCTCGGCGAGTCCACCACCCAGATCCGCCTCGGCTCGGGCGGCGTGATGCTGCCGAACCACGCGCCGTTGGCGATCGCCGAGCAGTTCGCGCTGCTCGGTGCGGTCTACGGCGACCGGGTGGATCTAGGGATCGGCCGCGCGCCCGGCACGGACCCGGTGACCTCGGCGGCGATCCGCGGGCATCTCGACGGCGGGCATTGGGTGTCGGCGGACGGCCGCCCGGCGGACCCGGTGCACGAGTTCCCGCGCAACATCGCCGACATCCTCGCGTTGCTCGCGCCCGGCGGCGCGGAGATCCCGCTGCGGGGCCGCGAGCCTTATCGCCTCCGCGCGACGCCCGAGCTGATCCATCCGCCGCAGGTCTGGTTGCTCGGGTCCAGCGACTATTCCGCTCAACTGGCCGCGGCCATGGGGCTGCCGTACGTGTTTGCGCACCACTTCTCGGGCCGGGGTACGCAGCAGGCGCTCGACCTCTACCGCGGCGACTTCCAGCCCAGCCCGCACGGTTCCGCCCCGCGCACGTTCCTGTCGATGAACGTCGCCGTCGCCGACACCGCCGACGAGGCGTGGGACCTCGCCGAGCCGCACCTCCAGGCGATGGGCAGCTTCCTTTCCGGCCGCGGGATGGCCCGTCAGCGCCTGGCGGGCGACGACGTGAAGGCGGTTCTGACCGACGACCTGCGTCGGGTGATGGCCGACGCCGTGTCGTCGTGGGCCGTCGGCGATCTCGACCAGGTCGCGGCGCAGTTGCGCGACACCGCCGCGGAGTTCGAGGTCGACGAGATCATGATCCATCCCGTCTGCGGCGCCCGCCCCGGCGACCCCGCCGATAGCTGGCCCGCGCGCCTGCGGGCCTTCGAACTGCTGGCCGACGCGCTCTTGTAGGAGCTCTGCGTCCGTTCGCTACTCATGAGGTTTCGCCCAGGTCCTGGGGCAGGAGGACGAATGCGGGATGCCCGGACAGCGGAGCGACTCGGCGATAGTCCTGGTCTGTCGCCACGATCAGGTTCGTCCCCTTCGCCCCGGCCACCACGACGTTCATGGCGTCGGCAAGGTCCAGCGATCCGGGCTTTCGGCGCTTGCGCTGCATCGAGCCCCGGTAGCGCCGAACGAGTTCGCTGGCCTTCGCGAGGTCGGCAGGGCTCGGATTCACCAGCTCGTAGAACCCATCCACGACGTCGCCGAGGAAGTCGTCAGCGACGGTCTCGAGTCCTGCGGCCGTCAGCACGTGGTGGACCTCGGTGACCACGAGGGAGGTCACGAAGACGGTGGACGCCGACTCGAGGATCGCCAAGTAGTCGGCGTGGCCGGGCTCGGCGGCGTTGATCGCCGCGACGATGCCGCCAGTGTCGGCGACCACCCTCACGATGAGGCTTCGCTCCCCAGATCGGCGAGCAGCTCGTCGGCGCGGCCGACGATCTCCGGCGCGTTCGCGTGCGCCTTCATCCTCGGGCGGACCCGCAGGTGGTCTTGGATGACCTGCTCGATGCCTTGCCGGATCAGGCTGGCCTGAGACAGGCCGGAGACAGACGCTGCCTCGTCGAGCCGCGCCTTTTGCTCCTCATCGAGATACACACTGGTCTTCACCATGCCCTACATCATACCCTACATAGAGCCGCCCGACCGGTGGGCGCGTTTCGGCCGGGATTGGGATCGACGATTCGCGTCCCTCGGTTGTTGTGTGGCCGAGGGACGCGCGGGGACGGCGCGCAACGGGCCGACCATCATCGTGGCTGCATCTGTTTCATTTCGAGCCGGTGGCGAGGCTATCGTGACCGCCAGAGTCACTATGTTGACTCTGGCGTTCACGATGATCCGAAGGCGGCTGACGATCGAACGGATGCAGCCACAATGAGGCGGGACCGCATCCGTCGTGGGCCTACTTCTTGACCTTTGACGTCTATCTGCCAGCATCGGGGCCCAACCGGCACGCGCTAGACGGCGGGGTCGCCGAGCACGTCGGCGATGAGGACCCGCGAGCCGGTCTCGGCGGACCTGATCGCCGCCTCGACCATCGCGAGGCTCAGGATATTCGCGTGCACCTCGGTCGACGGCGCCCTCCCGGTGCGGAGCGACGCGACGAACTCGGCCAGGACCCCCGCGAGGTCCTCAGGTCTAGCCGTGACACCCGTCGGCTCCTCCGCCCCCTCGTAGTCGACCTCTGGGCTGCCCTCCCCGTCCCAGATCGCGACGCCGCGCTCGCCGTTGACGCGCCAGTGCGCGTTCCACGACGTCTCCTTTCCGGGCGAGCACCAGCTCCCGCCTGCGCGCTGGACCGACGACGGCTGGCTTGAGATCGACGCGGTCGAGCTCAACCCTCGCGCGCCGTTCGGGTGGGTCGAGGACTTCGACGGCGAGCTGGGCCACGCCTGGATCGGCGTGCGCCGTCGCCCGGACCAGATCGCCGACCTCGCGACCCGTGCCGGTTGGCTGAGCCTGACCGGCGAGGGCGAGGGCATGGGCGCGTTCCGCCCCGTGTTCGTGGGGCACCGCCAGGAGCACCAGAGCTGCGAGATCCGCGCCGTCGTCGACGCGTCCGCGGGCGTCGGCGGGCTGGCGGTGCGCTACGACGAGGAGTTCCACTACGAGGTCGAGGTGGCCGGCGGCCGCGTCACCGCGCGGGCCGTCATCCCCGGGTTCGTCAGGGAGGCCTCGGCGGACGCGCCCGACGGCCCGGTCGAGGTGGTCCTGACCTCGCGCGTCCCCGAGGCCGCCGGGATGGGCCACGTGTCGTCGGACCTGGTCGGGCTGGGCTTCGTCCGCGCCGACGGCGAGGTCGAGGTGCTCGCCGAGGTAGACGGCCGCTACCTTTCCAACGAGACCGCGGGATCCTTCACCGGCCGCGTCTTCGGCGTCTACGCGGATGCCGGAACCGTCGCCTTCGACCGCATCGCCTACTCGGGGGACAACTCGTAAGGGAGGAGCACCCATGACTCGACGATTCGCGGGGCCGCGGACGATCGTCACCACCGACCCGGAGCTGGACGACCTCAACTCCCTGCTGCGGCTCCTGCTCTACAGCAACGAGATCGACATCGTCGGCCTCGTCAGGTGTGGGGCGGCCACAACACCATCGCGCGGGCGCTGAGGTCGATCGAGGACGAGTTCGGCGGCTCGCCGGGATGGGACGGCCTCCGTGACCGGATCTCCGCCAAGGCGGTGATCACGAGCTTCGGGCAGCAGGACGCGACCTTCGCGGACTACATCCGGCCGCACTGGCCGCTCATCCAGAGCCGCGAGGTGGCCACCAAGGTGTGGGGCTACTTCGCGCGGAGCGTGGTGGCGGACGCGGACCAGCACCTCTTGGGGGCGGAGTGGACACGGGCGAACGTCACCGAGGTCGGCCCCGTCGGGGCGGCCTACCGGGTCTGGGGCGACGGGCTGCAGATGGCCGACGGCTTCGACGACGAGGACTACTTCGGGTTGAGCGGCCACTCGGCCGAGGAGCTGGCGGAGCTGGGCTACACCGTCTGGATGCCGCCGCAGGAGAAAGGGGCGTTCATCTCCGAGGGGGACTCGTCCAACTTCGCACTGCTCGTCGACAACGGGCTTCGGAGTTGGGAGCACCCGGCGTGGGGTGGATGGGGCGGCCGCCAGGAGCCGATCCCCGGTGACCCTGTCTCCTGGACGAACGCTGGCGCCGTCGACGCTGATGCCAGCGGCGCGGCG
The DNA here is from genome assembly GCA_964455495.1 of uncultured Tessaracoccus sp. Lineage (GTDB taxonomy): Bacteria > Actinomycetota > Actinomycetes > Propionibacteriales > Propionibacteriaceae > Arachnia. Next base: position 520 of record CAYVWO010000007.1, on the reverse strand, counting down.
CGCGAGGAGTGGTCGTCGGCCAGGTGGATCTCGGACTTTCAGAACGACTTCGCCGCCCGCCTGCGGTGGTCGGTGGTCGGCGACTACGCGGCGGCCAACCATCACCCCGAGGTGGCCATCAAGGAGGGAACCGACGTCGTCGTAGCTGCCGGGGCCGTCGTGAGGCTGACCGCCGTCGCGTCCGACCCCGACGGCGATGAGCTGGATCTCTCCTGGTGGCAGTATCGCGAGGCGGGGACCTCGTCGGCGCCGCTCGAGCTGTCGCCGTCGGGCGGGACCGTCGAGTTCAGGATCCCCGACGACGCCGTCGCGGGCGAGACGCTGCACGTCGTCTGCACGGTTCGGGACTCCGGCACCCCGCCGCTGACCCGGCACCAGCGGGTGGTGATCGAGGTCCGAGGGCCTGCTGGTTCCTTAAGGCTCTGAGGAGTCCTGCCCGGCCCTTGACGCGGGCTCGCAGGAGTGTATGATGAGAGTCAGATATTCACTACTGAATAGACATGCAAGGACGACATGCTTC
>CAYVWO010000006.1:18518-19918 GCA_964455495.1 uncultured Tessaracoccus sp. | reverse complement strand
GGGCGCTCTTCAACGCCGCGCCGCCCTTCGCGGTGCGCGGCACCTCCCACAGCAGCCCCGCGTCGGCATCGACCTCCTCGACCTCCGCCCCGCGGCCCTCCGGCACGAGATCCGCGGCCACCTCGGCGACGGTGTCTATCAGGTGCCGATGCCGCTCGCCCTCCTCCCGGCCGACCACCCGGTACTCGAACCCGGGATGACGCGGCAGATAGGCGACGTCGCCCTCCCGCGGCACCTCGACCACGACCACGCCTCGGGCATCGGGCGGGAGTTGCTCCAGGATGACCGCGATCGCGGGCGCGGCGGTCTCGTCTCCGGCCAGCAGATACAGCCCCGTGCGCGCCGGGGGAACGTAATCCACGCCGTAGTTGACCCCGGCGTCCTCCCTGATGGGCGCATAGATCAGCACCTCGTCGCCGACCGCCGCCCGCTCGATCCACGCCGACGCCGGACCCGACACCTCGTGGGCGACCATGTCGAGGACCACCTCCCGCGCGTCATTGCGGACGGCCCTCGTGGTGTACGTCCGCAACGGTGGGCGCTCGTCGCCGGGAAGCGCCCGCCAGGCCGGGTACCAGTCGTCACCGAGCGGCATGGCGTCGATCCCCACGCTCTCCCCGGGGAAGACCACCTTGACGCGCTGGTCGTAGCCGGGGTCGCCGTACTCGGCGAGGTCGGCTCCTCGGAACGTGAAGCGGCGGAAGCTGGGCGTGAGGTCCGCGATCTCCGCGACGGCGGCGCGGAAGAAGCGGTAAGGCCGCGATGCGGTCATCTGGGAACTCCTCTAACGAGGCGTGGGCCCCGTCGGAGACGGGACCCACGCGCTCTCGACCTCGCCTGTCAGATGCGCCGGATGGGCAGCGGGGCCGAGTCTTTCATGAGGCGCGCGACCCTGTCCTCAAGTTCTGCTTGGCACGCGGCGGGCGCGTCGAAGCTCGCGTGGACGACCAGGGTCTCCTGGCGGCTGACCAGCATGACGGTGACCCCGTTCGGGTCGATGTCGACGCAGAACACCCGATCCGCCGTGTGGTCGCAGACGTGCGGCAGCGGCCCCTTGTTCACCACGACACCCGGAACCTGCCCCACCATCACGGCCCAGCACAGGTCCTTGAGCGCCGCCTGGTCGTAACGTGCGATGGCATCGAACGCGGCGTGCTCATCGTCGACGACGGCGAACGGCCGGTTGATGGTGTCGAGAGGGACGACCGTGGCTCCCGACAGGTCATGGAGCACGACCTTCTCCACCTCGACGAAGCCCAGCCGCGCGCCCGGAATCGCGAGGGTGGCCTCGACCAGGGGCGGCAGCTCGCCGCTCGACGCGAGGGTTGCCGCCTCCTTGCGAGTAGCCAGCCGAGGCTGCCGAGCAGGTGCGTCGATCCGGCCACGATCGCGACGGAGGG
>CAYVWO010000006.1:13338-18508 GCA_964455495.1 uncultured Tessaracoccus sp. | reverse complement strand
CAGCTCGCCGCTGGAGGCGAGGGTCGCCATCTCCTTGCGTCCGACCCAGCCGAGGCTGCCGAGCAGGTGCGTCGATCCGGCCACGATCGCGACGGAGGGGTCCGGCGTCTTCTTGACGATGTCCATCCGCACCTCAACCTCGAAGCCCGGCGCCACGGTCCCCAGCATGCCCTCGGGGGCAGCCGCGACGACGAGCGAGCCGTCGGCCAGTAGGCCGTGCGCGAGGAACTCGATCGACTCGTCCAGCCGGTAGGCGTAAAGCGACGCGGCGCCGGCTCCCTGCAGCATGCGAAGGGCGAGCGAGACGGCCCTGGGATCGGCCGCAACCGAGTGGTGCTCGTACGACGTGGTCATGCCGCGCTGTCTCCATCCTCGCCCGACAATTTAGTAATGATTGCCTTGCGGTATTCGTTGGCGAGGCCAGCCTAACCTGTCGAGTCAGTGATCGTGCAACCACGTCCAGATTTCGTCGACCTGAGAGACTGTGGCGTCCGGGTCTCCCGAGTTGTCGACGACCCGATCCGCCACCGCGAGGCGCTCGTCGCGCGTCGCCTGGGCGCGTACCCGCGCCTCCGCTTGAGCCCTGGTCACGCCGTTGCGCGCCATGAGCCGGAGGATCTGCTCCTCCAGCGGGAGGTCGACGACCACAACGCGGTCGAAACCGTCGACGAGGCCCGCCTCCACCAGCAGCGGGATCACGTGGACGACGACCGCGTCGTCGGCGACCTCGGCCTCGATCTCCTCCGCGCGGGCCCGGACGAGTGGGTGGACGACGGCGTTGAGGTCCGCGCGGGCAGCGTCGTCGGCGAAGATCACCTCGCCGAGCTTCGGCCGGTCCAAGGTGCCGTCGGGGCCGAGGACGCCCGCGCCGAACCGCTCGACGACCGCGGCGAGGCCCGGCGTTCCCGGCTCGACGACCTCGCGCGCGAGGAGGTCGGCGTCGATGAGGACGGCGCCCCTCCGGGACAACTCGTCGGCGACGAAAGACTTTCCCGACGCGATGCCGCCGGTGAGCGCCACCCGGGGACGGCGGGGCAGGGCGCCGAAGTACAAGGTGGTCTCGCCGTAGTCTCGCGACCAGGTCTCGGCGAGAGCGTCCGGCCACGCGGGCGCCCGGTCACGGGCGGAGCGCTCGACGACGACCAGCGCGCGCGGGGCCAGCGCGCGCTCGGCGAGCTCCGCGAGGATGGCCTCCACCGCCTCGGTCGACACGTCGTAGGGCGGGTCGAGGAAGACCAGATCGAAGCGGCGCCCGGGGTTCGCGGCGACGGTCTCCGCGCGCGCGGCCCGCACGTCGGCCCGGAGGCGGAGGTCGCGCGCGTTCGCGGCGATCAACCTCGCCGTCGACCCGTCTGACTCGACGAGCACGACGGGGCCCGCACCCCGGCTTGCGGCCTCAAGCCCAACGGCCCCGGACCCGGCGAAAAGGTCGAGGACGGCGACGCCGTCGAGCTGCCGCTCCGGCGCCTCGTCCGCCGTCCCGAACCAGCTGGCAAGCGCCGAGAACAGCGCCTCCCGCGTGCGGTCGGTGGTCGGGCGCGTGCGCGAGCCCTTGGGGGTGTCGATCCGGCGGCCCTTTGCGCTTCCCGCGATGATCCGGCTCACGACTTCTCCATCCACTCCCCCGCGGCCAGCAGCTCGGCCTTGGTCATCAGGTCGGCAAGCAAGGGGTCCCTCGCAGACCGTTCGTCGTCGAGCACGCGCTCCGCAAGGTCGCGCGCGCCGCGGATCACCTCGGCGTCGTCGAGCGCGCGAAGCAGCTTCAGCGTCCCACCGCCAGACTGGGCCTCGCCGAGGACGTCTCCCTCGCGGCGCAGCTGGAGGTCGAGGTCCGCCAGCTCGAACCCGTCCGAGGTCCGCGTCATGGCCTCGAGCCGCGCCTGCGCGTCGAGCTGATCGCTGACCGGGGCGAGCAGCAGGCAGAGGCCGGGGTGCTCACCGCGCCCGATCCGGCCGCGCAGCTGGTGCAGCTGACTGAGGCCGAAACGGTCGGCGTCGAGAACGACCATGACGGACGCGTTGGGCACGTCGACGCCCACCTCGATGACTGTCGTCGCCACGAGGACGTCGAGGGCTCCAGCGACGAAGGCGGCCATGGTCTCGTCACGGTCGGCTACCTGCTGCTTGCCGTGCACGACGCCGACGCGCAGCCCCGCGAGCGGCCCCCCGGCCAGTTGAGGCGCTACGTCCTCGACCGCGGCGAGCGTCCTGTCGCCGTCGGAGGAGGCGCCCGACTCAAGCTGCGTTGCCGTGATCGCCGGGCAGACGACGAACGCCTGCCTGCCCGCGCCGACCTCCTCGCGGATGCGCTGCCAGGCCCGATCGACCCAGGCGGGGTTCCTGAGGGTGTTCACGAAGACGGTCTGCACCGGCTGCCTGCCCTTGGGCCGCTCGCGCAGCTCGCTCACCTCGAGGTCACCGAACACGGTCATCGCGATCGAGCGCGGGATGGGCGTCGCCGTCATGACGAGCGTGTGGGGCTTGCGCTCGGACTTCGCCGCGAGCGCGGCGCGCTGCTCGACGCCGAAGCGGTGCTGCTCGTCGATCACCACGAGGCCGAGGTCGAAGAAGGCGACGGGGTCGCTCAGCAGGGCGTGGGTGCCGACGACGACGCCGGCCTCCCCCGTGACGATGGCGTTCAGCGCGTCGCGCCGCGCCGCCGTCGACCGGCTACCGGTCAGCAGCGCGACCCCGGTGGCGTCCGGATGCGCGCCGAGGCTGCGGCCCTCGCCGAGATCGCCGAGGAGGGCGGTGATGGACTGGAAGTGCTGCTTGGCGAGCACCTCGGTCGGCGCCAGCATCACGGCCTGCCCGCCGGCGTCGACGACGGCGAGCATGGCCCTCAGCGCGACGAGGGTCTTTCCCGAGCCCACCTCCCCCTGCAGCATGCGGTGCATCGGGGAGGGGGCGGCGAGCTCGTCGAAGATGGTCTCGCCGATGCGCACCTGGCCGCCGGTCAGCTCGAACGGCAGCCGGTCGTCGAACGCGTCGAGCAGGCCGCCGGCCCGGCGCGGACGCGGCGTCGCCTCCAGGGCCGCGTTCTCGCGGCGGCGCCGCATCATGGCGAGCTGGATGCCGAACGCCTCGTCGAACTTCAGCCGACGGATGCCCTCCTCCGCCTGGGCGAGCTCGGTCGGCTCGTGCACGGCGGCGAGGGCCTGCTCGAACGGCAGCACGCCCGCCTCCCGGACCACCCACTCGGGAAGCGTGTCGCCGGCGATGACGGGCAACGCCATCTGGATGGACTCGGCGATGACCCAGGTGGGCAGCTTGCCGGTCGCCGGGTACAGGCCGACCATCGTGGCGCGCCGCACCGCGCGCCCCATGGCCGCGCGCGCCACCTGCTTCTCGGTCTTGGGAGAGCCGGCGACCTCGGCGCCGTCGAGCATCACGAAGTCGGGGTGGCTGAGCTGCTGGGCTCCGTTGAACTCGGAGACCTTGCCGATGAAGATGCCGCGCGCGCCCGGCTTGAGCAGGCTGAGCCAGTGGTTCGCGTACCCCATCGCCCGCTTCTGAAGCTTCGGGTTGCGCGGCGCGAACAGGGTGAGGGAGAGGTAGTTGCCGTGGCCGTCGGTCAGCGACGCGTTGACCCGGATGGCGCCGTTGGACGTAGCGATGTTCGAGTGGTGCACCTTCGCGACCACCGCGACGTCCTCGCCGTAGTGGAGGGCCCCGAAGTCAGACATCTCGGTGCCCGCGAGGTAGCGGCGCGGCACGTGCCGCAAGAGGTCGTCGACCGTGGTGAGCCCCAGCTTCGCGAACTCCGCGGCCGTCTTGCCGCCCACCACGTCGGAGAGCCGACGCCCGAGCTCGCGGTAGATGTTGGTGCGCCAGGACATGACCGTCACCCTAGTGGTCCGTCGACAAGCGACCGCGCGTCGGTTCCGAACGCAGAAAACGACGGCGGCCCGCTCGAAAGCGGACCGCCGTCGGAGGCGTCTGGGATCAGCGCGAGACCTTGCCGGCCTTCAGGCAGGACGTGCACACGTTGACGCGCTGCGCGGTGCCGCCCACGACGGCGCGCACGCGCTGGATGTTCGGGTTCCACCGGCGGTTGGTCTTCTTCTTCGACCAGGGCACGTTGTGACCGAAGCCGGGTCCCTTGGCGCAAACGTCACACTTGGCAGCCACTGGAATCTCCTTGATAGTTCTCACACTCGCGCCGAGGCGCGGTGTTGTGCTTGGGGCGCCCTCTCACGAAGGCAACCGCACAATGTTAACCCGATCCCCCGGAATGGGCCAAACCGGCACCGTTCGCCAGATCGCCGACTTGACCATCCATATACCCCCAGGGGTATTATCTCATCGAGACAACAACCGCGACCCGTGTCGCCAACCCTTCGAAAAGAGGACCCCCATGTGCCGACCTGTTGGATGCAAGATCTGCGGCAAGACGACCTGGGCCGGCTGCGGCCAGCACATCGCCTCCGTGAAGGCAAGCGTGCCGGCCGCCAACTGGTGCGGCGGCAAGCACACCCAGGCTCAGATTGACGCCGCCCAGGCAACCCAGAGCGGCGGCTTCTTTTCCAAGCTGCTCGGCCGCTGACCAACCCAGACGCGAAGCGCCCGAGGCCGGTCGGCCTCGGGCGCTTCTGTTGCTCTCGGTTGTGATGGCCGCTCAAGCGGCCGGGCTCACTTCCTTCGCCGCTTGCCCTTGCGCTCCCCGCCGTCGGACGGCGCCTGCGAGTCGACCGGATCGTCGAAGCGCACGTACCCGGCGCCGTGGCAGTGCTCGCAGGGCTCCGTGAACGCCTCCTGCAGGCCGGTGCCGATCCGCTTCCGGGTCAGCTGGACCAGGCCGAGGCTGGTCACCTCCGCCACCTGGTGGCGGGTCCGGTCGCGGCCGAGACACTCGACGAGGCGCCGCAGCAGCAGCTCCCGGTTGCTGGGGAGCACCATGTCGATGAAGTCGATGACGATGATGCCGCCGAGGTCGCGCAGCCGCAGCTGGCGGACGATCTCCTCGGCCGCCTCCAGGTTGTTGCTCGTGACGGTGGCCTCGAGGTTGCCCGCGGAGCCGGTGAAGCGGCCGGTGTTGACGTCGACGACGGTCATCGCCTCGGTGCGGTCGATCACGAGCGACCCGCCGGAGGGCAGGTAGACCTTGCGGTCGAGCGCCTTGGCGATCTGCTCGTCGACCTTGTATTCGGCGAAGAGGTCCCTGCCGTCC
>CAYVWO010000006.1:2395-13328 GCA_964455495.1 uncultured Tessaracoccus sp. | reverse complement strand
ACCTCGAACCGCTCCACGCGCTCGGCCAGGTGCGGCGCGACGTGCGAGACGTAGGCCGAGATCGCGTCGAACGCGTCATCCTGGCCGCCGTTGCCCTGCACGACGAGGTGGCCGAAGTCCTCCGTGAAGAGGTCACGCACGATGCGCAGGGTGAGGTCGGGCTCGGCGTACAGGGCCTGCGGCGCGCTCCCCTGCTTCGACTTCTTCTCGATGACCTCCCACTGAGCCTTCAGCCGGTTGACGTCGCGGACCAGCTCGTCCTCCGACGCGCCCTCCGCGGCCGTCCGCACGATCACGGACTCGTCGTCGGAGATCAGCGTGCCGAGCACGGTGCGCAGGCGCTGCCGCTCGGTGTCGGGCAGCTTGCGGGAGATGCCGCTCAGGTGGCCGCCGGGCGAGTAGACCACGTAACGGCCGGGCAGCGAGATGTGCGCCGTCAGGCGAGCGCCCTTCGCGCCGACCGGGTCCTTCGTGACCTGGACGAGCACGGACTGGCCGGACTTCAGGACATTCTCGACCTTGCGGTCCTCCCCGGTGACGCCGAACGTCGACCAGTCGACCTCGCCCGCGTACAGCACCGCGTTGCGGCCGCGGCCGATGTCGATGAACGCGGCCTCCATGCTTGGCAGGACGTTCTGGACCTTGCCGACGTAGACGTTGCCGATCAGCGACGTGGCCGACGCCTTGTCCACGTAGTGCTCCACGAGGATGTTGTCCTCGATCACGGCGAGCTGCGTGTAGTCGTCGCTCTGGCGGATCACCAGCCGACGGTCGACCGACTCGCGGCGCGCGAGGAACTCGGCCTCGCTGAGGATGGGCGCCCGGCGGCGGCCCGCCGCGCGCGACTCCTTGCGGCGCTGGCGCTTGGCCTCCATGCGGGTCGAGCCCTCGATGCCGGTTACCTCGTCGTCGCTGGACCCCCCGCCCTCGGCCTCCCCGCGGCGGCGGCGCGTGCGGCGCCGGCGACGGGTCGTGGAAGAGCCCTCCTCGGGGCCCTCCCCGCCCTCGGCCTGGTCGGCGGTGTCGGTCTGCTCATCGCCGGTCTCGTCGTCCGAGTCGTCCTCGCCGGGGCCGTCGTCGTCGGAGTCCTCGTCGCGGCCCCCGCGACGGCGGCGACGGCCGCCGCGACGGCGACGGCGACGCGACGGCCGGTCGTCGTCCTGAGTGTCTTCGGCGTCGTCCGAGTCCTCGGGCTCGTCGTCCTCGGCGTCGTCCGCGTCCTCTTGCGCCTCCTCGCCCTCAGCGGCGGAGTCGAGGGCGTCCTCGTCCACCTCGTCGTCGACGGGCTCAGCCGGCTCGTCGGCGGCGATGGCGCCCGCGAGCGCCGCGAGCTCGGCCTGGCGGGCGGCTGTCGTCATGAAGGGATCTGACAGGACGGCCTTGCGGGCCTCGGCCAGCTTCTCGGCCTCGCGCAGGCGGTCACCGATGGGATCGTCAGACGACTCCACCGGCGCGGGCGCGGCGGCCTTCCGGGTGGCGCGACGGCGCGCGGGCCGCTTCGGCTCCTCCGCCGGCTCCTCGGCTGCCGGCGTCTCCACGACGGGCTCGGGGGCGGCCTCGACGACCGGCTCCTCGGCGGGCGCAGCGGCCTCGGCCGCGGGCTCCTCCACGGGCGCAGGAGCGGCCGTCTTCCGGGTGGCGCGGCGCCGCGCCGGCTTCTTGGGCTCCTCGGCTGGCACCTCGGCGACGACGGGGGCCTCGACGACGGCCGCGGGCTCGGCCGGGGCCTCGTCGGCCGACTCGACAGTAGCGACCTTGCGGCGTCGCGTGGTCGTCGGCTCGCCGACCTTGGTGCTGGCCCGGCGGCGCTTGGGGGTGAGGGGCGCGGCGGGCTCCGGCGCCGCCTCGACGACGCTTGCCTCCACGACGGCGTCCGGCGATGCCTCGATGGCCGCGGCGACGGGGGCTGGATCGAGCGCGGGCGCGACCGGGGCGGGTTCGAGAGCCGCGGCGACGGGCGCGGCTGCGATTGCGGGCGGGTCGACCTTCGCGGGCGCCCCGGCGGGGCGCGACGCGGCGCGGCGGCGACGCGGCGCGGCGGGCGCCTTCTCGGCGGGGGTGTTTTCGGTACCGGACTCGGTGTCGAGCATCTTCGGCTCCTAACGCGCAATGCGCGGACAGGCACGGACGAGCCGTGCGCTAAGACTGTGGTCGACCGCGGGACGTGAGCAGTCGCGGCAGACTTGCCGCGGTGCAGCTCGCCGCACCCGGGTGGCACCGGCGGCGCCGTGACCTAATCGTTATTATCGCACAGCTCGCCAACCAACGGCGTCATTTCCGCCGCGGAGGTTGCGCGGGCAGGCGGCGCCGGCCGGCTCACCGCAGCGGGTCGCCGATCTCGCCGTCCACGAGCGGCCCCTGAACGAGCCTGGTCAGCAACGCGCGCGGAGGTACCCGGTCGTCGAGCTGGCGCAGCGCGGAAAGCACGTCGTCGGGCCGCACGAGCGGGGCCCCATGCAGCGAGCGCAGCCGGGCCGTGTCGTCGCCCGTGACCGTCAGCTCCAGCACGGCGGGGCGGACGTCGAAGGCTCGCATTCCGCTCTTGGTCATGCGCTCGACGATCAACTCCTCGCGCGCCAGGAGGGCCGCGACGGCGCCGCCGAGCACGCCGGGCTCCGCGCCATCGAGCCGCAGGACCCACTCCGAGACCTGGAGCAGCTCGCCCAGCGCCTCGCGCCTCGCCTCCGCGATGTCGAGGACGACGAAGCCGTCCGGCAGCACGTCGTTCAGGGCGGCCTGCACCTTCGCCGGGTCGCCCACCTCGCTCAGGCCGAGCTCGACGTACTCGGCCTCGGAGGCCGCCGATGTCGGCGCCGCGTTGGCGTAGGAGATGCGGGGGTGGGGCGAGAAGCCCGAGGAGTACGCCATGGGGATCTCGGCGCGGCGCAGCGCCCGCTCCAACGCGCGGCCGAAGTCGCGGTGCGACGTGAACCGCGCCGGCCCCCGCTTGGCGTAGCGGAGGCGGAGCTTCTGCGCAGGGGGCGCCTGCTGGACCGGAGGCTGTCTGTTACCCACGGCGTGCAGTGTAGGCGACGCCGGGAGTAGGGTGGCCAGGCCCGAAGAGAACCTCGAGAGTGAGCGACGTGCTGGAGTCCCTGAAGCGCTGGTGGCCGTTGGTCGCGATCCTCGCCCTCGCCTTCAACCTGCGCCCGGTCGCTGTGGCCATCGGGCCGGTCCTCGCCGAGATCTCCGCGGACATCGGCCTCGACGGCGTGACCGCCGGGCTGCTCACGTCGCTGCCAACGCTCTGCTTCGCCGCGTTCGGCGCGGTCGCGCCCTGGGTCTCGCAGCGGATCGGGGTGGTTCCCACCGTCGGCCTCGCGCTGGCCGCGCTGCTGGCGGGGCAGGTCGGGCGCCTGCTGATGCACTCCCCCGGCCCGTTCCTCGCCCTCTCCGCGCTCGCGCTGGCGGGCATGGCACTCGCCAACGTCCTGATGCCCACCCTCGTGCGGCTGCACTACCCGCACCGCGTCGGCACGGCCACCGCGCTCTACTCGCTGACCCTCACCCTCGGCGTGACCATGGCGAGCGCGGCCACCGTGCCGATCGCGCAGCAGCTCGGGGGCTGGCGCGGCGCCCTCGGGGTGTGGATCGCCAGCGGGTTGGCCGCGCTGGTCGTCTGGACCCCGCTGCTCCTCGGCAGCGTCCGCGGGGCCACCGCCAAGGGGTCACGGGTCTCGCTCGGGCGCGTCGCGCGCACGCCGCTCGGCTGGGCGCTCGCCGTCTTCTTCGGCATCCAGTCCGCGCAGGCCTACTCGATCTTCGGGTGGCTCCCGTCCGTCTTCCGCTCGGCAGGGCTCAGCGACATCGAGGCGGGGTACATGCTGGGCATCGCCACCGGCGTCGGCATCCTGCCCGCGTTCGTGGTGCCGGTCCTCGCGGCGCGCCTGCGGCATCCGAGTCGGCTGTTCCTGACCATCATGGCGTTCCTCGTCGCCGGGTACGTCGGGCTCATGCTCGCGCCGTCGTCCACGCCCTGGCTATGGGCGGCCCTCCTCGCGCTCGGCCAGGCGTCCTTCCCGCTGATCCTCGCGCTGTTCGGCATCCGCGCCCGCACTCCCGGCGCCACGGCGGCGCTCAGCGGGTTCGCGCAGTCCGTCGGGTACGCGCTCGCCACCCTTGGCCCGATGTCGTTCGGGGTACTGCACGGGGCGACCGGCTCGTGGACGGCGTCGATCTCGCTCCAGCTCGCGCTCTGCGTGCCGATGGTCGTCGCGGGGCTGTACGCCTGCCGCCCGCTGCTGATCGAGGACCAGCTGGCGCGCGTCGGCTGACCCGCGATCAGCGCTTCTTGTAGAGCTTCTTGCTCTGGTAGACCGGCTCGCTCGTCACCTGCACGCCGAGGTTGCGGAAGATCCCCTCGTCAACGGAGCCGAGGATCACCGTCGTGTGCACGTCGCAGCCGCGCAGGTGCTGCAACTCGGCGAGCGCGCGGCGGGCGTTCTCGTCGTGCGTGGCGCTGACTGACAGCGCGATCAGCACCTCGTCGGTGTGCAGGCGCGGGTTGGCGCTGCCGAGGTGCTCGGTCTTAAGGGTCTGGATCGGCGCGATCGACTCGGGCGCAAGCAGCCGCACCGCCGGGTCGATGCCGGCGAGCGCCTTCAGGGCGTCGAGCAGCATGGCGGCGCAGGAGCCGAGCAGCGGCGAGGTCTTGCCCGTGACGATGCGGCCGTCGGCGAGCTGGATGGCCGCGGCAGGAGCCTTGGTGCGGCGCTGGACGTCGAGCGCGGGGACGACGACGGGGCGGTCCTCCCGGGTGACGCCGAGGTGGCTCATGGTCAGGGCGATGCGATCCGAGACGGTCGGCTCCAGTTGGTCGCGCTGCTCGGCCACGAGGGCCTTGAAGTAGCGGCGGACGATCTCCTGCCTCGACGCCTCGCGACAGACCTCGTCGTCGGCGATGCACACGCCGGCCATGTTGACGCCCATGTCGGTCGGGGACTGATACGGCGAGGCCCCCGTCACCCGCTCGAAGAGCAGCTTGAGCACGGGGAACACCTCGACGTCGCGGTTGTAGTTGACGACCTGCTCGCCGTGCGCGGCGAGGTGGTAGGGGTCGATCATGTTGACGTCGTCGAGATCGGCGGTGGCCGCCTCGTAGGCGAGGTTGACGGGGTGGTCCAGCGGCAGGTTCCAGATGGGGAAGGTCTCGTACTTGGCGTAGCCGGAGCTGATCCCGCGCTGGTGGTCGTGGTACAGCTGCGAGAGGCAGGTTGCCATCTTGCCGCTGCCGGGACCGGGAGCCGTGACGACGATGAGGTCACGCTCGGTCTCGATGTACTCGTTGCGCCCATAGCCGGCGTCGCTGACAACGAGGTTGACGTCGTTCGGGTACCCCTTGATCGGGTAGTGCCGGTAGACCTTGACGCCGAGGCGCTCCAGCTTGCGCTTGAACGCCCGGGCCTGGCGGTGCTCGTCGGTCATCTGGGTGATGACGACGCTGCCCACGAACAGGCCGTAGGAGCTGAACTCGTCGATCAGGCGCAGGACGTCCGACTCGTACGAGATGTTGAGGTCGGCCCGGACCTTGTTGCGGGCCAGGTCGTGCGCCGAGACGGCGACGACGACCTCCACCTCGTCCTTGAGCGTCTCGAGCATCCGAATCTTGAGGTCCGGCGAGAACCCAGGCAGCACCCTCGACGCGTGGTGGTCGTCGAACAGCTTGCCGCCGAACTCGAGGTACAGCTTGCCGCCGAAGCGCCGGCGCCGCGCGTCGATGTGCTCGGACTGGAGTTGCAGGTACCGCTCGCGATCGAATCCAAGGTCAGCCACGGGCGCCCAGCCTACCTGCTGGCGAGGTCCACCTTGGCCACCGTCAGGGGCAGCAGCTGCCGGCCCGTCGGGCCGATCTGGATCTCGGTGTTCATCTCCGGGCAGACGCCGCAGTCGTAGCAGGGCGTCCAGCGGCAGTCCTCGACCTCGCGCTCGTCGACCGCGTCCTGCCAGTCCTCCCACAGCCAGTCGCGGTCGAGGCCCGCGTCGAGGTGGTCCCAGGGCAAGACCTCCTCGTAGCCGCGCTCGCGGACGGTGAACCAGTCGAGGTCGACGCCGAACCGCCCCAGCTCCTCGTTGGCCACCGTCGTCCAGCGCTCGTAGCTGAAATGCTCGCTCCAGCCGTCGAACTTGCCGCCCTCGCGCCAGACGCGCTCGATGACGCGGCCGACGCGCCGGTCGCCGCGCGACAGCAGGCCCTCGACGATGCCCGGCTTGCCGTCGTGGTAGCGCAGGCCGATGGCCTTGCCGTAGTTGCGGTCCTGCCGGATGGCGTCCTTCAGCAGCATCAGCCGGTTGTCGATGGTCTCGGCGCTCGCCTGCGCGGCCCACTGGAACGGCGTGTGCGGCTTGGGCACGAACCCGCCGATGGAGACCGTGCAGCGGATGTCGCGCGTGCCGGAGACCCGGCGGCCGGTCTCGATGACGCGGGTGGCGAGCGCGGCGATGGCGAGCACGTCCTCGTCGGTCTCGGTCGGCAGGCCGCACATGAAGTACAGCTTCACCTGGCGCCAGCCCGACGAGAACGCGGCGGCGACCGTGTTGATCAGGTCGTCCTCGGTGACCATCTTGTTGATCACCTTGCGCATCCGCTCCGAGCCGCCCTCGGGCGCGAACGTGAGTCCCGAGCGTCGGCCGTTGCGGGAAAGCTCGTTGGCGAGGTCGATGTTGAACGCGTCCACGCGGGTCGACGGCAGGGAGAGCGAGACGTTCGAGCCCTCGTAGCGGTCTGCGAGCTGCTTGGTCACCTCGGTGATCTCCGAGTGGTCGGCCGACGACAGCGACAGCAGGCCGATCTCCTCCAGCCCCGTCGACTTCAGCCCGCCGGCGACCATCTTCCCGATGGTCTCGATGTTGCGCTCGCGCACCGGCCGGGTGATCATGCCCGCCTGGCAGAACCGGCAGCCACGGGTGCAGCCGCGGAAGATCTCGACGGAGTAGCGCTCGTGCACCGTCTCGGCCATCGGCACGATGGGAGCCTTGGGGTACGGCCACTCGTCGAGGTCCATCAGCGTGTGCTTGCGCACCTGGTGCGGCACGCCGGGACGGTTGGGCGCGACCACCTGGATGCGCCCGTCGTCGAGGTAGTCGACGTCGTAGAACTTGGGCACGTAGAACGCGCCGGTCAGCGCGAGCCGCGTGAGCAGCCCGTCGCGGCCGTCCTCGCGCCCGTCGGCCTTCCACTCGCGGATGATGTCGGAGATCAGCAGCGCCGCCTCCTCGCCGTCGCCGAGGACCGCGACGTCGATGAAGTCGGCGATCGGCTCCGGGTTGAACGCCGCGTGCCCGCCCGCGATGACGAGCGGCTCGTCCTCGCCGCGCTCGGCCGCATGCAGCGTCATGCCCGCCAGGTCGATCATGTTCAGCAGGTTGGTGTAGCAGAGCTCGGTGGAGAACGAGGCGCCCAGCACGTCGAACTCGCCGACGGGGCGGTGCGCATCGAGCGTGAACTGCGGGATGCCGTTGGCGCGCAGCTGAGCCTCCATGTCCGGCCAGACGGAGTAGGTGCGCTCGGCGAGGATCCAGTCGCGCTCGTTCAGCACCTCGTAGAGGATCGCGACGCCCTGGTTGGGCTGGCCGACCTCGTAGGCGTCCGGGTACGTCAGGCACCAGCGGACGTCGACGGAGTCCCAGTCCTTGACGACCGAGTTGTGCTCGCCGCCGACGTACTGGATGGGCTTGCTGACCTGCGCGAGCAACGGCTCGAGCCGGTCGTACACCGAGTGCGTGGGCAGCGCGGTCGTCGTCATGAGCGGCCTTTCCGAGGGGTCAGCGAGCGGCGCCCAGAATAACCGGCCGCACGCGGGATTCCTAGGAAGCCGTCGGCCCGGTGCGGGCGAGCCCCCAGCGGCGGGCGAGCCAGACGATGATCGCCGCGGCCACGACGACCGCCGCGAACTGCAGCAGGACGATCGGGCCGCCGACCCCCGCGGACCGGTCCATCACCGTCGCCAGGTCCTGGAACGGCAGGAGCGCCATCCCGATCATGTTGTTGGCGACGTGGATCGCGACCGCGGCCTCCAGCCCGCCGGTGCGCCACGTCGCGTAGCTCAACACCAGTCCCAAGGCGAAGTAGAAGAGGATCAGCCAGGGATCGGTGGAGAAGTGCACGGCCGCGAAGAGGGCAGCGCTCACGATGCCGCCGACGACGAGGGCCGCGACGGGCGTCCGCGCCAACGACCCTGCGGCGCGGAACGCGAGCCCGCGGAAGACGTACTCCTCGGCGGCGGACTGGAACGGCGTGAGCACCATCAGGCCGACGAGCAGCCACCACGAGTGCGGATACACCGAGAGGCCCAGCTCCTCGCCGATCGTCGCCATCGCCGTGTAGACCAGGATCATGCCGAGGGCGACGGCGCCGGCGATCCACGCGAAGCCCCAGCGGAAGCGCCCGGTGACCGACGAGAGGTAGCCGCGCGGCTGCCCGGAGATCGTCGCCAACCAGATGGCAACGGGAAGCGTGAGCGCGATCGCGAGGCTGTTGGCGAAGATCATCACCGGCGAGGCCAGCAGCGACAGGGGATCGAAGTACAGGAGGTCCTCGAGACCTGGGCCCATCGCGGTGAGCTCGACACCCACCGCGACCAGCCCGATCACTGTGCCGAGGACCATCATGGCCGTCCCGCCCAGCACGGCGATGAGGACCGGCTTCCAGCCGGGAATGCCCGGCGTGCGCCAGAAGTGCGGATACGTCGTCGGGGACGTGGGCAGGGGCGACGGCGGCGCCGGCGGGCGCCACTGCACGGGCGGCGGCCCCCAGCCGGGCTGCGACGGAGGACCCCAGCCCGACTGCGGCGGAGGCGGCCAGGCCTGGCCCTGGACCGGATACGGCGGAGCGGGAACGGGCGGGGCGACCGGCGCCGGGGGCGCGGGCCAGGCCGGCGGCGGAGCGAAGTCCGGGGTGCCCTGCTGCTGGTCGTGGGGCGCGGTCATCGCGGCATCAGCTCCCGGGGAACCACAGCGCGATCTCGGCGGCCGCCGAGGCCGGGGAGTCGCTCGCGTGGACGGCGTTGCGGCGCATCGATTCGGCGTAGTCGGCGCGGATCGTGCCCGCCTCCGCCTTCGCGGGATCGGTGGCGCCGTTGAGCTGGCGCACCCGGGCGATTGCGCCGTCGCCGCTGAGCAGCACGGCGACGAGCGGCCCCTCGGTCATGAACGCGCGCAGCGGGGCGTAGTAGTCACGTCCGAGGTGCTCGGCGTAGTGGCGGTCGGCGAAGTCGCCGTCGATGGTGCGAAGCTCCATGGCCTCGACGCGAAGCCCGGCCCGCTCGTAGCGCTGCAGGATGGCGCCGATCTGCCCGGCGGCCACGGCGTCGGGCTTGATGATGACGAAGGTCCGCTCGGTCACGAGGCACTCCCCTGTTGCTTGGTCTCGATGCGCCGCCCGAGGACGATGCAGGTCACCCAGATGAGGGCGAAGATCAGGCCCATGGCGTACATCCACGGGGTGAGGACGCCGAGCGCGACGATGGCTGCCTGGGCCGCCCATCCCACGTAGTAGCCCCAGCTCTTGCGCAGGCCGCCGCAGGCGACGAGGCAGAGCGCGGTCGCGATGCCGC
Source organism: uncultured Tessaracoccus sp. (assembly GCA_964455495.1). Taxonomy (GTDB): domain Bacteria; phylum Actinomycetota; class Actinomycetes; order Propionibacteriales; family Propionibacteriaceae; genus Arachnia. Next base: position 3,777 of record CAYVWO010000006.1, on the reverse strand, counting down.
ACCACACGGCGCCGGCGCCCATGGGGACGCCCGCGATCTGGATCATCCCGATGTAGCCGAGCCAGATCACGATGACCTCGAAGATCAGCACCGACATGGCCGCGCCGCGCATCGGGTTCCCGGGGGCGAGCGTCATCGCGCCTCCCCCTCGTCCCTCTTGTCCGCCCCGACGAGCAGGTCGCGCGCCTCGCCTGCGGCGATCACGGACCCGGCCACGAGCACGCCAGCCTGACCGTCCGCGGTGTCGGCCAGCATCACGGCCAACTCGAGGGCCTCGGTCATCGTCGCGGCGCGGTGCACCTGGTGCGTGGACCACACGGTCTCTGCCAGCGCGGCGAGGTCGTCGACGGCGCGGGCACGCGGCGTCGACGACACCTGGGTCACCACCACCTGGTCCATGGCCTCGCGGAAGATCTCGAGGACCGCGTCGGCGTCCTTGTCCTGCATCATCGCCACGACGCCGATCACCGGGTCGAAGTCGTAGCTCTCGGCGAGGGCGTCGACGGTGGCGCGCGCGGCCTGCGGGTTGTGCGCGGTGTCGATCACGATGGGGGGCGACGTGCGCGCCAGCTCCAGCCGCGCCGGGGCGTCGACCGCGCCGAGGCCCTCGACGATGATCTCCGGGTTCAGCGGCTGCGACCCAAGGAACGCCTCGACGGCGGCGACGGCGAGCGCGGCGTTGCGGGCCATGTGCTCGCCGTACAGCGGCACGAACACGTCGCCGACCGGCCCGCCCGCGGTCTCGATCCGCAGCAGCTGCCCGCCGACGGCGAGCTGCCGGTCGATCACGCCGAAGTCCGGTCCCTCGGCCTTGACCTTCGCGCCGACCTCGACGGCGCGCTCGAGAAGCACGCGGGCCGCCGCGGGATCCTGGCCCGCAAGCACCGCCGTCGCCCCCGGCTTGATGATGCCCGCCTTCTCCCCCGCGATCTCCGCGATGGTGGTGCCGAGGATGTGCGTGTGATCGAGGCCGATGGGCGCGACGACGGCGACCGTCGCGTCGGCGACCGAGGTCGCGTCCCAGCGACCGCCCAGGCCGACCTCCATCACCGCGACGTCGACAGGCGCGTCGGCGAAGGCCGCGTAGGCCATGCCGGTGATGACCTCGAAGAAGGTCATGGCAACGCCGTCGTGGGCCTGCTCGTCGACCATGGCGACGTAGGGGGCGATATCGGCCCACACCTCGTCGAAGCGCTCCTCGGAGATGGGCTCGCCGTCGATGACGATGCGCTCGCGGACGTCGCTGAGGTGCGGGCTGGCGAACCGGCCGGTGCGCAGCCCCGCGGCGCGCAGCACGGTCTCGATCATGACGGCGGTACTGCCCTTGCCGTTGGTGCCTGCCACCTGGATCACCGGCATGGCGCGCTGCGGGTCGCCGAGGA
>CAYVWO010000006.1:0-2385 GCA_964455495.1 uncultured Tessaracoccus sp. | reverse complement strand
CATCACACTGCCGGTCAACGCGTTCATGGCCTCGCGCGCGCCGGACATGATCCTGTTCAGCGGCGAGGAGCCCCACATCCGCTGGGGCAGCTACATCGACTGCATCCTGCGGGTCGCCGAGGAGTTCCATCAGGGCGGCGACGCGGCTCAGGCTGGGCGCGACCCGGTGTTCGGGCCACCGGCTGGTCAGCTCGCGCACGAGCTCTGCGTGGATGTTGTGGGTCATGGTGTGCCTCAGCCTACTGGGCGCGCCGCGGACACGCGTTCGCGAGCAGCGAGCGACGAAACGGTAGTTGAAGTTTCTAGGTCTTGTCCGTCCGTCTAGGATTGGCGCGTCACGCCCCACCGAGCCCGTCTCGCCCGACGAACGCCTAGGAGACATCCGGATGTCGAACAACTCATCGCTCAGCAGGCGCGCCGCTCTGCGGCAGCAGCAGGAGCTCGAGGAGCGCAACAAGAAGACCAAGCGGATCGTCGGGGCCGGCGTCGGCCTGCTCGCCCTCACCGCGGTGGTGGTGCTGGTGATCGTGATCATCCAGGCGATCTCGGCCCCGGCGAACAAGCCGGTCGCCACCGACCAGCTGACCCCGCCCAACGCCACCGAGAAGCACGGCATCCTCCTCTTCGGCAAGGAGCCGACGGCCGAGAAGCCGCACCTGATCGTCTACCAGGACTACCAGTGCATCTGGTGCGCCCGCTACGAGGCCGCGTTCGGGAAGCCGGTCGAGGAGCTCGTCGAGGCGGGCAAGATCACGGCCGAGTATCGGACGGTCGACTTCCTCGACAACGGCGTGGAGGACGGGCCGTCGCGCCGCGCCGCCGTCGCTGCGGCGGCCGCCGACGAGGTCGGCAAGTTCGCTGAGTACCAGCAGACGATCTTCGCGAACCACAAGGAGTCCTCCACCGCCTACCCCGCGCGCCAGCTGCGTGACGACTTCGCCAAGGACGCCGGGATCACCGGCGACGCGCTGACCAAGTTCCAGGAGCTGTTCGACACCCGCTCCTACAACGACTTCGTCGCCGGCGCCTACGCGCAGTGGCAGCAGGACGGGCACACCGGCACGCCGGTGTACATCACCTCGGGCGAGAGGCTGCCCGGGCTCATCGACAACGCGGGCGAGCCGACCATCCCGGCCACCGCGGACGCCTTCTACCAGGTCGTCCTGCAGTCGTGGGAGGCCGGCGGCAAGGAGATCGAGAAGACGCCCTCGTCCTGATCCGCCACCGTTGGCGGTGTGTCTATCCCTGGGCACACCGTTAGGATGGCCGACGTGTCTACGCCGAATCCCCGCTCGCTGCCCGAAAAGCCCGTCCTCGAAGGCCTGGAGGCCAAGTGGGGACAGGTATGGGACGAGGAGGGCACCTACACCTTCCGCCGCCCGGACAGCCGCGACGAGGTCTTCTCGATCGACACTCCCCCGCCCACGGTGTCCGGCTCGCTGCACGTCGGCCACGTCTTCAGCTACACGCACACCGACACCGTCGCCCGCTACCAGCGGATGCGCGGCAAGCAGGTGTTCTACCCCATGGGCTGGGACGACAACGGCCTGCCGACCGAGCGTCGCGTGCAGAACTTCTACGGCGTGCGCTGCGACCCGTCGATCCCCTACAACCCCGAGTTCCAGCCCCCGGCGAAGCCGGACCCGAAGCGCCAGGTGCCGATCAGCCGTCGCAACTTCATCGAGCTGTGCCACGAGCTGACCGCGGTCGACGAGCAGGCGTTCGAGGACCTGTGGAAGCAGCTGGGCCTCTCCGTCGACTGGTCGACGCTGTACACGACCATCTCGTCTGAGTCGCAGGCCGTGGCGCAGAAGGCGTTCCTGCGCAACCACGCGCGCGGCGAGGCCTACCTCAGCTACGCGCCGACCCTCTGGGACGTGACCTTCCACACCGCCGTCGCCCAGGCCGAGCTTGAGGCGCGCGAGTACCCCGGCGCGTACCACCGCGTCGCGTTCCACAAGCCCGACGGCTCCCCCGTCTACATCGAGACCACGCGCCCCGAGCTGCTGGTCAGCGTGTGCGCGCTGATCGCGCACCCCGACGACGAGCGCTACCAGGACCTGTTCGGGACGACGGTCGCCTCGCCGCTGTTCGGCGTCGAGATCCCGGTGCTCGCACACCCGGCGGCCGAGCCTGAGAAGGGCGCGGGCATCGCGATGTGCTGCACCTTCGGCGACCTCACCGACGTCACCTGGTGGCGCGAGCTTAACCTTCCGACCCGCACGGTGATCGGCCGCGACGGCCGCCTGCAGGCCGAGACGCCCGAGTGGATCGTCAACGCCGAGGCGTACGCGCCGCTGGCTGGCAAGACCACCTTCTCCGCCCGCGAGGCCACCGTCGCGGCGCTGCGCGAGAGCGGCGACCTGGACGGCGACCCCAAGGCCA
>CAYVWO010000005.1:0-20398 GCA_964455495.1 uncultured Tessaracoccus sp. | reverse complement strand
CCTGGACGCCGAGGGGGGCCGCGGCCTCGGCATAGACGCCCACCGCCGCGCCGATCCTCGTCATCAGGATGTCCGGGTTGGTGAAGCCCACGTCCACGCCGACCAGCAGCGGGCCTTCGGCGGTGACGGCGACCGCCTCCAACTCGCCTGCCACGCTGACCAACGGCAGCCGCACCGTGCCGCGGACCGTGCCGACGCCGTTGCCGAGGACGCCGCTGCTCAGGGCCGCCGCGAGGCCGACGATGTCGTTCTCGACCGTCAGGTACAGGTTGCCGACCTCGGTGTCGAGCAGCGGGTACCAGCCCTCGAGGCCGGGGTCCGTGGGGAGCAGCGCGTCGAGCAGGCGGAGCAGCGCGGCGCGCTGCACGGGGTTCGACAGGACCTTGCGGACGGCGGCGAGCGGATCCTCGAACCAGGTCGAGACGAGCTGGCCGTCGTCGTCCATCACGCCGATGGCTGTGAGCAGCGCGGACGTCTGTGGGTCGACCCCGACGGTAAGAGTCATCGCACCCCCCGATTCCCGACGCTGGGCAGCGAAAATCAGCGTAAACCCGCGCCTGACGAGCGGCAATAGCCCGACGATAAGTGTCTCCGAAAGGGGATTTTTCTCGGGCTCCCCGCCCCTGGAAAACGGGACGCGAGGAGAGGAGAATCCGGAGAAACAAAGGGGGTACCGTGGCCATCGAAGACATCCTCGCCGCGCTGGGGCTGGGCCTCACGCCCGCATGGGCCCCACGCAGCTTCCTGCGGTTCTTCCTCTCGGCGGCCGACGCCGCGCGCGTCGTCCCGGGAAGCCTGCGGGTGAGCGAGGGTCCGCTCACCGGGCCCGCCTCGCTGGAGGTCTCGTTCACCGTCGCCGACCCCCAGGCGGGAGCGCCGCAGCTGCTCCCTCTCTTCCCCGGAGCCCTCACGTTCATCGCCGACCCCGCCGCACCCGGCGCCCTGCCCGAACCCGGGGCGATCCAGCTGACCCCCGCCGGCTACGCCACCTGGCGGACGCGCGGCGCGCTGCGAGTCACCGTCGCCGACCCCGACGTCGAGTCCGCGCTGCAGCAGCACACCGCCGGCCTGGGGGTGCAGCCCAACGTGGCGTTCTACTCCCCCGTCCTACTCCCCCAGGACTTCCTCCTCACGACCGTCACGACAAAGCTGCGGAAGGACCCCGTCAAGAAGGGCGGCGTGGTCGTCCGGACGGGGAGTGCCGCGTGGCCGAGGCACGCGGTGTCGCGCTTCCTGCAGGGCGCGCACGCGCCGGTCCTCCGCCTGGGTGCGAGCGCCGCGGACGACGACGTCGCGGCGCACCCGATGCCCACCGTCGTGATGGGGCTCGACGGGAAGGTCACCCTGACGATCGTCGTCGCCCGGGCGCAGCCGGCCCAGGACGGGCCGGACTCCGCGCTCGACGCCCTCGCGCCCGGGATCGCCGCCACCGACCCCCGGCATCCGCGCAACGCCCCCCTCCCCGCCCGCGAGGTCTACCGGACGCTGCGTCCGCACCTGATCGACGCGGACGCCGGATCCGCGGTGCCCGACGCCTGCCTCGCCGCCTGGCCCGCGGCCCGGCGTTACTTCCCGTTCCGGGTCACCCGCACGTGGCAGGACATCCCGAACTTCTCCGTGCTGTTCCCGCCCCGCAGCGCCGTCGTCGACGTCTCGACGGGGCCGACGATGACGCTGAAGCTGCCCGCGCACGGGGTGGTGTTCGTCCCCCAGGACCCGGGATCCGGGACGCCTCCCGCGGTCCCGTCGCTGTCGCTCACCGGTTTCACGCCGCTGCCGACGACCTTCCTCGACGGCGCCACCCCGGAGGCGTGGCGGGTCAAGAGCCGGAGCGCACCGGTCGCGCTCTCGACCACGAAGATCACCCACGTGATCCTGCGTCGACCGCTCCAGGAGGAGATCCTCGCCGACCCCGTGTTCCCCGCCCCGGAGGGCGCGCGGTGCACCTACATGTCGCTGCGCCGGGCGACGCGGGCGTTCGTCGATCACCGCGTCACCGGCGGGCGGCTCGCCCACGAGCGGATGAAGACGAGCACGGTGACCCGCGACCTGATGGCCGCCGCATGGCCCGCCGACCCCGCGGCCCCGGCGCGCGTGCAGAAGGCGCTGAAGGTGGCGTCCCAGGTACTGCTGAACGCCAACCCGCCCCCATCGGCCCTTCCTGGCCGCGCCCGCGATCTCGAGCAGGTGTGGGTCGCCTGCTTCCCCGACGACGTGCCCGCCCACGACATCGACGGCACCGGGAGCCTCGCCCGGACGAAGGTCTACACCGGCGGCGAGATGTTCTACGCCCTGTGGCAGACGATCGAGAACACGCTGAAGGCGAACGGCACCAAGCGGAACTTCTCGAACGAGGTCGTGGGGACCGGCGCCCCCGGGGCGATCGTCGCCATCGGGCTGTCGTCGGGCTTCGTGACGCGGCCGCCGCACGCGGCGCCGCACCCGAACACCGCGGACCTCACGGCCAACGTCAACGACATGCTGACCGCGCTGGCCCCCGGAACCGCGCTCCAGTTCTGGAACCTGGCGACGGACTACCGGGTGGAGCGCAGCAGGGTCGGCAGCATCGAGCAGTACGGCCACTCGCCGATCTTCCAGCGGTACATGGCGTCGGTGGGCGGGACGCCGTCCGGCATCGTCGTCGTCGACCAGTCCGGCCAGAACCAGAACTGCCCCGTCTCCACCGGCCGGATCACGTGGGGCGGCGCCCGTCAGGCGGTCTGGATCGCCGCCCAGTGGGATGACTGAGCAGCCGTGGCTACGACGCCACGTCGGGGAGTAGAGTCCGCGCCGTGCAGGTCGCTGGAGTAGAGGTCCCGGTCGCGTCCTTTCGCGCGCTCATCCCGTCCCGCGACGACTACCGCGGACTGACCAAGCGGCTTCCCACCGAGCTGGTGGCGGGCCTCACCGTCGGCATCGTCGCGCTCCCGCTGGCGCTCGGGTTCGGCGTCGCCTCGGGCGTGGGCGCCGCCGCGGGTCTCGTGACGGCCGTCGTCGCCGGGCTCGTCGCCGCCGTGTTCGGCGGCTCGCACCTCCAGGTCTCCGGGCCGACCGGCGCGATGACCGTCGTGCTGCTGCCCGTGGTCGCCCACTACGGCGTCGACAAGGTGCCGCTGCTCGCCATCCTCGCCGGCGCCCTCGTCGTCATCATGGCCGTCACGGGCATGGGCCGCGCCGTCGACATCATCCCCTGGCCGGTCGTCGAGGGGTTCACGTTCGGCATCGGCATCATCATCGCGCTGCAGCAGATCCCCCTCGCGCTCGACACCCCCAAGGGCGAATCCGAGTCGACGCTCATCTCCAGCTGGCAGACGCTGCTGGCCACAGATTGGGCGAGGGCGACCGCCCCGCTCGCGGTGGTCGTCGGGGTCGTCGTCGTGCACCTGGTGCTGCAGCGGTTCGCGAAGGCCCTGCCCGCGTCCTTGATCGCCATCGTGCTCGCCACGCTCGCCGCGGAGCTGCTGGGCCTTCCCGTGCTGCGGATCGGCGCGCTGCCGGCGTCGCTGCCCGCGCCCGCCATCCCCGAGTGGTCCTGGCAGCTGATCACGCAGCTCACTCCGCCGGCCATCGCCGTCGCCGCGCTCGCGGCGCTGGAGTCGCTGCTGAGCGCGCGCGTCGCCGACGGCTTCGTCGCGGATGTCCCCCGCACCAACCCGGACCGGGAGCTGTTCGGCCAGGGCCTCGCCAACGTCGCCTCGGGCCTGTTCGGCGGGCTGCCCGCCACCGGCGCCATCGCCCGCACGGCGGTCAACGCGCGGGTCGGCGGCCGCACCCGCGTGGCCGCGGTCACGCACGCGCTGATCCTCGTCGTCGTGATCTACGCGCTCGGCCCCGTCGTCTCCCTGATCCCGCTCTCCGCGCTGGCCGGCGTGCTGATCATGACCGCCTCGCGGATGATCAACCTCGCCGTCGCCCACCGCATCTGGCGCACCACCCGCTCCGACCGGATGACGTTCGTCGTGACGCTCGCCACCACGGTCGTCCTTGACCTCATCACCGCCGTCCTCCTCGGCGTCGCCATGGCAGCCATCCTCAGCCTGCGGCACATGGCCTCGACGTCGGCCGTGCGCCGCGAGCACCTCCCGGTGTCGACGCCGATGGGCCTCGTCGACTTCCCCACCCACGTCATGCACGACACCGTCGCGGTCTACCGGATCGATGGCGCCCTCTTCTACGGCGACGCGCGCCGCTTCGTCGACACCGTCAGCGGGGTCGGCGACGTGAAGGGCGTCATCGTCCGCGCCCACCGCACGCGCGTACTCGACGCCTCCGGCTCGGAGGCGCTGCGCGAGGCCGGCGAGGCCCTCGGCCACCGGGGAATCCCCATGGTCGTACAGGGCCTGACCGAGCCCCAGCTCCGCATCGCCGAGGCCGTCGGCGCCATCGACCCCGGGCGTCACGCCGCGGAGTTGCCAGAGGCCATCGACCTGATGTGCGAGCTGCTCGGCAACCCCGACCATGCCGTCGTCACCGGGGAGACAACGCAGCTATTCAGCTACGGCAGCTTCACCCAGACCAACGTGCACCGGCGCGTCTACGGCCGCCGCCTCGTCGGCCAGCTGGACTCGCTTCCGGGGTACAAGCTGCAGCTGGTCGCCGTGCCGTCGGACCAGACGGAGGTGCTGGGCATCACGACCCAACCGGTGGCCGTCAAGGGCGGCGCCGACGACATCGTCGCGGGCAAGCGCTACACCGTCAACGAGTCCGAGCTCGCCGCGGTCGACGCCGTCAACGAGCGCCTGTTCCACCGCGAATGGGTGGAGCTGACCTCGGGCGAGTCCGCCTGGGTGTTCGTCGCTCGTTGAGCTCTCAGCTCATGGCCCGGATGCTGTCAAGTCGCTGGCGCCGTGCGAATGTAGGAGGGGAATACTCGACCGAAATCATCCGCGATCCTTCCTTGCCACGCGATGAGTTCGAGTTGCTGATTGGCGTCGCGGAAGTCCCCCTCCCGCGCCGCGAAGACCCTCGTCGCCTTCCGTTCGGGCCTATCGTCCCACTCCACCGAGTAGCCGAGGTCGGACTCGATGGCCTCTTTGTTAGCCTCCAGATGACTGAAGAGTGCCTTATCATCGGCGATCCGCAGTTGGACGTTGACGCGCTGCTCCACGGAGTTCACAACTAGGGAGATATCGATACCGCTCCTCCCGATCGCGATGTCATACCATGCCTGGGCCTTGGGGGTTCGGCCCAGCTTCACATGGGTCGCGTTTAGTCCGCACCACCGACGCAATCGCGTCCAGTACGCGACCTGGGTCTCCCCATGCTGGGTGGATCCCCTGTCCTTGCGCCAGATCTTGTTCCTCCGCGTGGCAATGAGGGCGTCGTCGATGTCCAGGCCGATCGCGTCTGCGAGGGCTCGTGCGTCCAACTGCTGGGCGGGATCAGCGCGGCCAGACTCATCGAACCGGATCCCTTCGGCGGCGAGGAAGTCCGTTGGCGGCTCGGTGCGGTCGGGGTCATTCCATCGAAACTGCGCCGACGGCTTGCCGTCCCAGGTGAGTACTCGCCATGCGCCGGCGATCGGGTTGTTCGCGACTGCGGTGCCGACGGCGACGGGGTGGCTTCCGACGACGATGGCCACCTCGCTGTAGGACGTCCAGTTGCCGGCGGGAATCCGCTCCACAATGGGGGCGATCCGGACCGCCAGGCCTTCGGTCTCGGCAAGGTCCACAAGTGACTCGTCGGGTCCAGGCCAGAGCTGAATGATCCGGTCGGCCAGTTCCTGGCTGCGGGTGGTGATCTCGTTTACCCCCCAGATGGCATGCGTCGCGATCGTCTTGTTCAGCTCCAGCGGACTCTTCGCGAGTTGCCGCCGCTTCTGGGCGAAGGGCCGATTGGACATCTCGCTGTTGTAGCCGGTCAGCGTGAGGTTGCCTAGGGTGTGCACGAGGCGTTCATGCTCGACGGCGATGTCGGCGGCTTCAGCCAGGGTCTCCGCGAACTCATCCCGTGTCGCCTCTGACAGTGTCTGGGGGAGGACGTGCTCTATCGTGAGACCCTTCAGCTCTGCCTTCTCCTTTCCGCTGTACGACTCCTCCAGCCACTGCAGAATCAGGTTCTGCTGCTCCCTGCGGCCGTGGTGGTAGAAGGCCACGGTGCCGACAGACTCGCGGACCTGGGCGTCGGTCGCGAAGTGCTTGCGCCCCCTGGAGAGGTAAGCGCGTAGGGCGATGTCGACCTCGGGTTCGTTCGCCACGGCCGCCACTGCCTGGAGAAGAGTCTTGTTGATGCCAGCAGTCGCGCGGCCAATCACGATGCGGCGCACGAAGTACGAGACGAGGCACCGCAGTGCGTTGACGACCTGCTCGGTCGTGGCAGTCCCGGCGGCATGGCGAACCAGGATGCGCATGACGACCGGATAGGCGGTGGTTGACCCCCAGGCGATGATGCACGTGAGCCAATACCGGACGCCGGGGTCGGACTCACGGGCCGGGTTCAGGAGTGTGGCCAGGACGTCGCCGAGCTTGGCGATGCGGCTGATCTCGTCCTCGATCTGTTGAGGCGTCGTGAGTCGATCGAGACGCTTCTGCTGACCGGCGTGCGTATCCGCCTGCTTCGCGTTTTCGTCGACCAGTACGAGGTCTAGCCAGAACAGCAGCTCGAGATTCCCCGGGGTGAGCTTCTTCTCAAGCGGCAGCCAGATTGCCCGGTAGACGGCGCTCGCTCGGTCCCCCAACCGCATGAACAGGTAGTTCTTGAGCAGGTCCGCCTGAGTGAGCGGCAGCCCGGTGTTGTTCAGCGACTCGAAGATGCGGTGGGCATTGTCCTGCGGTTCGGCGACCACGGCAACCAGGGCCAGGCCCCACAGCACGGCGTCCTCCAACTCCTCTGGGGAGACCGGGTCCTCCTCATCAGCGAGCTTGGCGATCTTTGCCAGGAGATGGTGGTAGGTCGCACCGATCCGGTCGTCCTGCGGAACGGTGCCGACCGACCGGACGACGGCTTCATATGTCGCTCGGTCGTCCTGGGTGGGTAGCAGCTTGGCAGGCTGATCCTTCACGAACTTGTTGATCAGATACTGGGTGTCAATGCCTTCGCGATGCTCCTCGCCACCGGTCTTCACCAGGTAGTCACGAAGCGCCGCCAGTAAAAGCGACAGCGTGGTCAAGCGCTGCTGGCCGTCGACGACCAGAAACCGGCTCATGCCGACGGCGGCGACGCCTGGGCTTGAGGCAAGTACGAGGGACCCGATGAAGTGGGTTGCGTCTGGAGTAGTCCGGCGGACACGCGCGATGTCGATCAGGTCGGTCCACAGGCGGTCGACGTGCTTCGGCCTCCAGGCATAGGTACGCTGAAACAGCGGCACTGCATACTGCTTCTTACCCTCCAGAACGCTCTCAAGGTTCGTCTGCTCGGCCTGAACCACCACCAGCTCCCATCGCACATCAGTCAGACCCATCATGCCCTGACGGTCGGACACTCGGGCGCGCCAAGGCGATCTCATGATCGCTCATCCAGCGCGGCCAGGATGCATCACATCGGATATCCACGGGAAATCTTCGCCCATTCCGGTTATCCACAGTTCGTCGTAACCCACTGGCGCACTCAACACCCGCTATTGCACACTGAAGAGTTGCCCAACCCACAATATGCCCGTTATCTAATCGTTACTAACGATATTTCCAATTCAGGGGTTAAATCCCTAGAAGTTCCGAGTAATTTCGCGTAGAATAGAACGCATGAACGACGACGTGCGGGGCCTGGGGCAGCAGTTCATGACTGCCGCCTGGAACACCGCGCGCACCAACACCTCCCGCAACCACGCCACCGAACTCGACGCACTATTGAGCCTTCTCGATGAGACTCAGGCCCAGATCGCCGGACTGAAACTGCACCTCATCCACGAAGCACGCATGAACGGCGTCGACGTCGTGACCGACCGCGTCCGCTCCACCACCCGCACCACCACCGCGCAGGCCACCGCCGCGCTGAGACTCTCCGAAGACCTCGCCGAACGATTCCCTCACGTCGCACGGGCACTAGAAGAAGGTGTGGTGTCGCTGGCGCAGGCAGAAGCCATCGTCGCAGGGCTGAAGAAGCTCCCCTACACCCTCACCCGCCACGACCTCGAGGTAGCGCAGGCCACGGTGCTCAGCTACGCCGAGGTCCTCGGGCCCAAAGAACTCCGCATCCTGGCCTCCCGGATGGTCGAGGTCCTCGACCCCGCCGGAGCCGAGGACGCCGAAGCGCAGCGTCTCGCCGACGAGGAACGCCGGGCGAAGGCGGGCAGGTTCCTGAAACTGCGCCCCGACCACCACGGCTCCATGACCATCACCGGACGGCTCCCGATCGCGGATGTCGCGTTGATCGACGCGCAACTCGAAGCGTTGATGCCGCCGATCTCCTCCTACCGCAGCAACGACGAACTTCCCACCCCGGAGATGCGGCGCGCTGATGCGCTGGTCCTGCTCGCCGAGCAGGCCGCGAACGCCGGCACCCTGCCCGCGCAAGGATTCGACCGGCCCACCGTGAAAATCACCATCCCGCTAGAGACCCTCACCGATGGCCTCGGACCCGCCGCCACACTCGACGACGGCCAGCCGATCAGCGCCGGCCAGGCGCGGCGCCTGGCGTGTGATGCCGACATCATCCCCGTCGTCCTGGGTGGGAACTCCGAGATCCTCGATGTCGGACGCTCCCAGCGGCTGTTCACCAAGGGCCTCCGCATCGGTCTCATCGCTCGCGATCAGGGCTGCGCATTCCCCCATTGCGACGTAACCGCCGCAGCTTGTGAGGGGCACCACATCATCCCCTGGCACCAGGGTGGCGACACAGCCCTTTCCAACGGAGTCTTACTCTGTCCTTGGCATCACCGGTTGATCGAACCCGACCCCGGACAATCAGAGCATTCCCAATGGCAGGTGTTCCTTGACCCCGACACCGGCAGGCCGTGGTTCACCCCACCCCGACACATCGATCCCGCGAGACGGCCCAGGCAACACCGCCGATACATCCTGGGCGACATCATCCTCACCAAACCCGATGAAACGCTCCGCGGCACCATGCCCGGGTTCGAGGAGACACCACTGTCGGAGGCGCCACCCTGCCCACGCGATGGCGTCGAACCATGCCCCCACACGTGGCCACCGTCGGACAAGCCCAACCCCTGGCACCCCAAAGAAGACCCGAACACCGCGGCGTAAACCGGCTCAACCGGTCGGGATGCTGACTTTGGCGAGCCGCTCCTTCCATCTCGACGCTACCGGACCTTCGCGACGGCGAAGGTGCGCCGGGGGGCGACGTACGCCTCCTGCGACTCGATCAGCAGCAGTTCGCGCACGCCCGCGTTGTGGGTGTTCTCGACCAGCTCGAAAACGCTGGCGGCGGTCTGCCCCAGCGCGAACGCGGCGTCGCCCGTGGCGCGGAGGTGGGCCGAGAACAGCGCGGAGGTGACGTCGCCGGAGCCGTTGCGCTTCTCCGGCAGGTACGGCGTCTGCACCAGCCAGGCACCGTCGTCGGTGACGGCGAGCATCTCGACCGTGTCGGCGGGGCGGTCGGGCTGGAAGACGCTGGTGACAAGCACCGTCGACGGGCCCATCGCGCGGGCGAGGTCGACGGAGGCGAGCGTCTCCTCGAGAGTGTGCGGGTCCGTCCCCGTGACGAAACCCAGCTCGAACTGGTTGGGCGAGATGATGTCCGCGCGCGGAACGACGCGGTCGCGGATGAGGTTCTGCACCTCGGGCGCGACGAAACAGCCGGACTGGGCGCTGCCGAGGACGGGATCGCAGGCGTAGACGGCCTGCGGATTGCGCTCCTTGACGAGCGCGACGGCGTCGAGGATGGCGTCGCCGATGTCGTTGCCGCCCTGGTAGCCGCTGAGGACGAGGTCGACGTCGGCGAGGCCGCCGCGGTCGTCGATCCCCTGCACGATGCCACGGACCACCTCACCGGAGATCAACTGCCCTCCCCACGCGCCGTACCCGGTGTGGTTGGAGAACACGACCGTGTAGATGGGCATCACCTCGTGGCCGAGGCGCTGCAGCGGGAACACCGCGGCGGAGTTGCCGACGTGGCCGTAGGAGACATGGGATTGGATGGACAGCACGCGCATGCGCCCGATCCTGCCACCTCGCGCCCCCGCGCTCACAACCTGTTCGCCCTCCGCGTCGCCCTATCTGGCAAGCCCGAGGACGGCGTCGACATCGATGTGGGCCTCGATGGCGTCGGCTGTGGTCTCGATCATCAGCTCGCGCAGCGCGCCGAACCCCGTCCCGACCTCACGGGGCCGCCAGGGCGATCCCGCCTCGCGCGCGACCTCCGCCAACCAGGCGCGGCGGAAGTCGTCGCACTCCAGCGAGCCGTGCCACATGGTGCCCCACACGGAGCCGACGTGGGCGCCGTCGAGGAACGGCTCGGCGCCGGGGTCGACGGTGGGGCGGCCGTGGTGGATGGTGTAGCCGTCGACGGCGTGGCCGCGCCACTCGCCCTCCGGGCGGCCGAGCACCTTCTCCGTGTGGAAGGCGATGTCGACGGGGAGCAGGCCAAGGCCGGGCGCGACGCCCTCGCCCTCCACGTCGTCGTCGATGGTGCGAGCACACATCTGGAACCCGCCGCAGATGCCGAGCACCGGCCGGCCCTGGGCCGCGCGGCGGACGATGACGTCGGCGATGCCGGTCTCGCGGAGCCAGGCGAGGTCGCTGAGCGTGGACCGCGACCCGGGAAGGACGACGAGATCGGCGCGCTCGACCTCGCGTGGGTCGACGGTGACGATCACCCGGACGCCCGGCTCCTGGGCCAGCGCGTCGACGTCGGTGGCGTTCGAGATGCGCGGGAGGCGGACGGCGGCGACGGTGAGGTCGCCGTCGGCGTCGGAGGTCCCGTCGTTACGCCAGCGGCCGACCTCCAGCGCGTCCTCGCCGTCGACCCAGACGCCGTGCAGGTAGGGCAGGACGCCGAAGTTGGTCAGCCCGGTGCGGCCGGAGATGTCGTCGAGGCCGGGGTCGAGGATGGACTGGTCGCCGCGGAACTTGTTGATGACGTAGCCGGCGAGCAGCGCGCGGTCGGCGTCGTCGAGCAGCGCCCAGGTGCCGTAGATCGAGGCGAGGACGCCGCCGCGGTCGATGTCGCCGACGAGCACCGTCGGGAGGTCGAACTGCCGTGCCAGGCCCATGTTCGTGTAGTCGCCCTTGCGGAGGTTGATCTCTGCGGGCGAGCCGGCGCCCTCGCAGATGATCAGCTCGTGCGTGGCGGCCAGCTCCTCGTAGGCGGCGTACGCGGCGTCGGCCAGGTGCCGGCGCGACGTGGCGTACTCGCCGGCCTCCAACGTCCCGTGCGGCTGCCCGCGGAGCACGACGAACGACCTCCGGTCCGTGCCCGGCTTGAGCAGCACCGGGTTGAGCAGCGACGACGGCGTCACGCCCGCCGCGGTCGCCTGGAGGTACTGCGCGCGCCCGATCTCAGAGCCGTCGAGGCACACCATGGAGTTGTTGCTCATGTTCTGCGACTTGAACGGCGCGACATCGATACCGCGCCTCCGCGCCACCCGGCACAACCCCGTGACGAACAGGCTCTTGCCCGCGTCCGACGACGTCCCCGCGATCAGTAGGCCGCTCACCGGCCCCCCTTCCTTCGACCCTTGCGTGCACAGATCTCTGTATACGTGGAGGAAGGCCGATATAGCCCCTCATCCACGTTTACAGAGATGTGTGCACGGGAGAGGGCCCTGGCGGTGGCGGCTGTGGCGGCGGCGAGGGTGACTGCGGAGGCTAGGACCGAACCGGCAGCGGTAACGGCGCCGACCAGCCGCGCCGCCTTGCGCAGCTCGGTCGCCGTGGGGCGGGGGCCGTCGCCGAGGAGGCCGCGCTCCTCAACCCGGTTGAAGTACACATTGCGGCCGCCGAGCTGGACGCCGAGCGCACCCGCCCACGCGGCCTCGCACCAGCCGCCGTTCGGCGAGGGGTGATCGTGCGCGTCGCGGTTCATGATCCGCCAGGCCTCGGCACTGTTCCCGCCGACCACGGGAGCGAGCAGGCACGCGAGCGCGCCGGTGATCCGGGCGGGCAGCCAGTCGGCGGCGTCGTCGAGCTTGGCCGCGGCGGTGCCGAAGCGGCGGTAGCGCTCGTTCTTGTGCCCGACCATCGCGTCGAGCGTGTTCAGGCAGCGGTGCACGACCATCCCCGGGATGCCAGCGATGGCACCCCAGAACAGCGAGGCGACGGCGGCGTCGGCGGTGTTCTCGGCCATCGACTCGACCGCGGCGCGGGCCAGTTCCGGCTCGTCGAGGCCGGACGGGTCGCGCCCGCACAGGTTGCCGAGCCGGGCGCGCGCGCCGTCGAGGTCGCCGTCGTCGAGCCGGTCGGCCATCAGCTCTCCCTCGCGCGCGAGGCTGCGGGCGCCGAGCACGGCCCAGGTGGTCAGCGCGGTGGCGGCCGCGTGGGCTATCGCGTGGCGGCGGGTGGCGCGCTCGAGGACGATCCCGGCCACGGCGACGGGCGCGACGGTGGCCGCGACATAGGCCACCCCGCGGGACCGGTCGTCGGCGTACAGCGGCCGTTCGACACGAGAGGCCCAGGTCCCGAACCACGCAACGGGGTGGTGCCGCCGCGGGTCGCCGAGCAACTGATCCGCCACCACCCCGAGACCGATCCCGACGGCGCGGCTGAGGGCGTGAGACATGAACGCGAGGGTATCAGTGGGCTGTCTGCGCCTGTGAGCAGGCTCATTGGTTTCGACACACCGACTCGGCTGACGCCTCGTGCGGCAGCTCAACCAGCGCGAAAACGACAGCTAACCTGATAGCAGACGCCACGGCGCGTACCCTCTCGATGGTGTCCGCCTCGGCCGCCGGCTTGTCGTCGCGGTAGCGCAGCGCGACGCCTCCGGGGCAGCGGGTCGAGCGCTGCAGGCCATCAGAGTGCACCACGCGCGAGACGCTTCGACACGGCCCGGGCGCTTCGCGCCGGGGAGCGGCTCAACGAGCGGGCAAGGTCCTGGTCTCGATGTGGCCGTTGGGCCAGGTGATGTAGGTGACCCAGTCGACGTCGCGGTGGCCGCCGCCGTCGAGGATCGCCAGCAGGATGCGCAGCGTGTCGCCGTGCGAGACGAGCAGGACCTGGTCGTCGTCGGCGAACTCGGCACGCAGCTCGTCGACCAGGACGCGGAGCCTGGCAGCGACGTCGGCCATCGACTCTCCCCCGCCCCAACGCACCTCCGAGACGTGCGCGCCCTCGGGCGTCGCCTCCTCCTCGAGCTCGCTGTAGTGCTTGCCCTCCAGCGATCCGAGGCCCTGCTCGCGCAGCAGCTTCGTCTCGCACACGGGCAGCCCGTGAGCTTCGGCGACGACGTCGGCGGTCTGCCGGGCCCGCACCTGGTCGCTGCTGAGGACGGCGGCGAGCGGTACACCCGCCAGCCGCTCGCGGGCCTCCCAGGCCTGGCGGACGCCGTCGGCGGTCAACGGCACGTGATGTGTCTGCCCCTGCACGCGCTCCTCGACGTTCCACACCGACTGGCCGTGGCGGAGGAGGTGCAGGATCACGGGCGTAGCCTACCGACCGCTCCGCGATAGGCTGCGGGCACCCCAATCCGGCGCAGGAAGTTAAGGAGCGACGGTGATCCTTGTCCTTGGCGGCACGACGGAGGGACGCGAGCTGTGCGCGGACCTCGACCAGCGCGGGGTCGCCAACCTGCAATCGTTGGCGGGACGCACCGCGGACCCGCTGCTCTCGGAGTCGGTCCGCGTCGGCGGGTTCGGCGGCGCCGAGGGGCTGCGCCGGTTCCTCGCCGAGAACGGCGTCACCGCCGTCGTCGACGCCACGCACCCGTTCGCCGCGGGGATCACCCGCAACGCGGCAGAGGCGTGTGCGGCGCTCGGCGTGCGGCTGATCCGCGTCGATCGGCCAGGGTGGGCCGCCCATCCGCACGCCTCCCGCTGGGTGTGGGTCGACGATCACGAGGCCGCCGCGTCCGCCGTCGTGGCGCTCGGGTCGGGCCGGGTCCTGCTGACGGTGGGTCGGCAGCACACGCTCGACTACTCCCCCGCGCTCGACGGCCACTTCGTGCTCGCCCGGGCCGCGGAGCCGCCGTCGGGGGCGCTCCCGATGAGCTGGCGGCTGGAGCTTGCCCGCGGGCCGTTCCCGCTCGACGGCGAGCGCCGCCTGTTCGCGGAGCACCGCATCGACCGCCTCGTCACGAAGGACTCCGGAGGCGAAGCGACCTCCGCCAAGCTGACGGCTGCCGACGAGGCGGGCGCCGTCGTCGTCATGATCCGACGCCCCGCGCCTCCGGACGGCGTGGAGCTGGTGCCCGACGCCGCGGGTGCGCTGCGCGTGCTGATCTGAGGCGGCTACCGGGCCAGCGCGACAGCCGCCGCGGACCGCGCCGCGCGCATGCGACGGATCGCATAGATGACGACGTTGGCCACGGTCGAGAGCACCATGAGGCCCGCGCAGATGATGAGGGCCCAGTCGAGCTGCACGATGCCGAAGATCCACCACATGGTCTGGATGAGGCAGAACACGAGCAGGAACACCACGGAGACGCCGGTGAGGTCCGGCTCGAAGAGGAGATCGCGCGTCTGGGCGAACTGCCCGATCAGCTGCGGGACGGCGACGATCAGGCCGAACGCCACGGCACCAAGGAAGATGTCGACCGAGCTCAACGCGACGGCCACGAGCAGCGGGAGCACCAGCTGCGCGAGGAAGGGCTGGCGGCGGTCGCGGCACACGAACAAGACGATTCCGACGGCCACTACCGCGCCAATCAGGTTGGGCACCTGCATCTGCGGAGTGTCGGTCAGCACGCCGTGCACCGCCCACGAGACGGTGGTGGCCGCGTTCAGCTGCCAAAGCCTCAGCGAGACCCCGGCGCTGGTGCCGGAACGGAGAATGCGGATGAGTTGCGGGATGCCAACGGCGAGCCCGATGGCGGCGGCCGTCCAGCCGAAGACCTCGATCACAAGACCTCAGCCTAGGCCGCGGCGGGCGGCACCGCTAATCCGACGGATCGCCGGAGAACGGCGCTCAGTCGGCGAGCATCATCTGGTCGCGGTGCACCGCGGGGCGCTGCTCCTCGTGGCCCTCCTCGGCGCTGGAATGGCCAGCCTCCGCGGCGAGCTCCGCGCTCGAGTAGCCGACGAAACCGCGGCCGAGCGGCTCGCCATCCGCGCCGACGATCTCCACCGGCTCCCCCTCCGCGAAGGTGCCCTCGACCCGGGTGATACCCGCGGCCAGCAGCGAGGCCTTGCCTCGGCGCAGCGCAATGCTTGCGCCGTCGTCGACGTGCAGCCGCCCTCTGGGCTCGGCGGCGAAGGCCAGCCACAGGAGGCGGCGCGGGCGGCGGCGCTTCCGGGCGGGGAAGAAGGTTCCGACGTCCTCGCCGGCCAGCGCCGCGCCCAGGTCGTCGGCGTGCCCGAGGACGACGCTGACCCCCGCCTGGGTCGCGATGTCGGCGGCGAGCAGCTTGGTCCGCATGCCACCGGTCCCGACCCGCGACCCGAGCCGGGAGGTGTCGACCTGGAGCTTCGCCAGGTTCTCGACCCTATCGATGCGCTCCGAGCCGGGCGCGTCCGGGTGCGCGGTGTAGAGGCCGTCGACGTCGCTCATCAGGATCAGCGCGTCCGCGCGGACGAGGTGCGCGATGAGCGCGGCGAGGCGGTCGTTGTCGCCGAACCGGATCTCGTGGGTCGCCACCGTGTCGTTCTCGTTGACGATCGGGACCACGCCCAGCCGGAACAGCCGAGAGATGGTGTTCAGCGCGTTGCGATACGTCTTCGGGCGAAGCACGTCCTCGACGGTGAGCAGCAGCTGCGCTATGAGAACGCCGTGCTCGGCGAACGCGTCGGAGTACGCCCGAACGAGCTGTCCCTGGCCGACGGCAGCCGCCGCCTGCTGGGTCTCCAGGTCCCGCGGCCGGCGCCGCAGCCCCAGCGGGCCGATGCCCGCGGCGATGGCGCCCGAGGTGACCAACACGACCCGGACGCCGCGCTCGTGCGCCTCGGAGAGCAGCCGGGCGAGCTGCGCCACGCGCGCCTCGTCCAGCTGACCGTTCGGGAGCGTCAACGAGGACGAGCCGACCTTGACGACGATCCGGCCGGCGGATGCGACCTCATTCCTCATCGTCGACAGGCACCCCTTCGTCGTCCGGCTCGAAGCCGCTGGTGGCGTAGTCGATCGCCTTTGCCGCGTGGTACTCGGCGTCCAGCTGGCGACGGCGCGAGACCGCGGGCCGCTGCGACTCCAAGCGCGAGTCCTCGCCGCGGCGGCTGAGGATCTCCGCACCGATCTCCACCTGCGGCGCGAAGTCGAACACGACGGCGTTCTCGCCGCCGATCGCGACGGCGTCGCCGGTGCGCGCGCCAAGGTCGAGGAGCTTGGTCTCCACGCCCAGCCGGTTGAGCCGATCGGCGAGGTAGCCGACGGCCTCGGCGTTGTTGAAGTCGGTCTGGCGGATCCAGCGCTCCGGCTTCTCCCCGCGGACGCGCCACACGAAGCCGCCCTCGCCGTCGCCCTTCTTGACGATGGTGAACTCCTCGGCGGCCGTGCCACGGCGCGACGCGACGGGTGCAGGCCGCAGCACGGGGCGCTCCGCGGGCGCGGGCAGCGTGGCGCGGCGCGCCGCGACAACCTTCGCCATCGTGAACTTGAGCTCGTTCAGGCCCTCGCCGGTCTTCGTCGAGATCACGAAGATGGGGTGCCCGAACTTCTGCAGCTCCGGCTTGGCGATCTCGGCCAGCTCGTGCGCGTCGGGCAGGTCCACCGTGGTCGGCGCGATCAGCCGCACCCGGTCGTCGAGCCCGCCGTGCGCGGCCAGCTCGGCCTCGATGATCTCGAGGTCGGCGACCGGGTCGCGGCCGGGCTCGTAGGTGGCGCAGTCGATGACGTGCACGATGGCCTGGCAGCGCTCGATGTGGCGCAGGAAGTCGAAGCCCAGCCCGCGCCCCTCGGATGCGCCCTCGATCAGGCCGGGCACGTCCGCGACGGTGTAGGTGACCTCACCGGCGACGACGACGCCCAGGTTGGGAACCAGCGTCGTGAACGGGTAGTCGGCGATCTTCGGCCGCGCCCGCGAGATGGCGGCGACGAGCGACGACTTGCCCGCGGACGGGAAGCCGACGAGGCCGACGTCGGCGACGACCTTCAGCTCCAGCTGGATCAGCCGCGACTCGCCCTCCTCGCCGAGCAGCGCGAACCCGGGCGCCTTGCGGGACGAGCTCGCCAGCGCCTCGTTGCCGAGGCCACCCCGCCCGCCCTGGGCGACGACGAGCTCCTGGCCGGGATCGGTCAGGTCGGCGAGAACGTCGCCCGTCTCGGCGTCGGTGACGACGGTGCCACTCGGCACCGGAAGCACGACGGCCTCGCCGCGCGCCCCGTGCTGGTGATCGCCCTTTCCAGGCTGGCCGTTGGTGGCCTTGCGCACCGACTGGCGGTGATACTCGACGAGCGTCGACAGCGAGTCGTCGACGCGCAGGATCACGGACCCGCCGTCGCCGCCGTTTCCGCCGTCGGGCCCGCCGAGGGGCTTGAACTTCTCGCGGTGGATGGACGTGCAGCCGTGCCCGCCGTTGCCCGCCTGGACGGTGAGCTTGACGCGGTCGACGAAAGAGGGAATAGCCATAGGCGGGCCATTCTATCCCGGCACGACTCCCGCGGCCTCCAACGTCGCGTCCCACTGGTCCTTGACGGCCTCGGATGGCCGCCAGATGCCGAGGAACTCGACCTGCTCGTCGCCTCGAACCCAGACCCCGCCGTCGATTCCCAGGTGGTGGGTCACCGGGTCGCCGAACGCGTTCAGCAGCACGACGAAGCTCTCGCCGACCGCGGGGTCGGCTCCCACGGGCGCGGGCTCCAGTTGGGCGGTCGCGAGGTCGGCGACCACCTCGTCTGGCAGCGCCGCGTCCCCGGTGACCCGCAACCGATGCCCGTCGGGTGAGACCCCGCACACGGCCCCGCGGGTCACGTCCCCCCTCGCCACGTCCACGAAGAAGCTGCTGTGCTCCCCGAGAAGATCCTGGCGCAGGGACTCGGGGGCCGCGCAGATCCCATCGGCGCCGTCGAACACCGGCGGCGAGGCCTCCCGCTGGGCCCGCCACATCTCAGTGAGCTCGCCCACGAACTCCTTGCCTCCGCGCCGGTCGCCGACGGTCCTGCAGCCCGCAGCCTCCCCCGTGAACGCGATCCTTCGGTCGGGGTACTCGACGACGACGCGGTAGACGAGGCCCGCATCGCCGTCGCATCCCTGGCTCGTATCCGCCAGCGGGAGGCGGTTGTAGGCGTCCGCGACCCTGTCCAGGTCGGTGGTCAGCGGCTCCCGGGGGCCGATCTGACCCTCGCCCGCAAGGGCGCTCTCCGGGTCCCCGCACAGCCACACGCGCGTCGCCCCCGTCGAAAGCCCCGCGCGCGGCGGCTCGGAGGCCTCAAGGCGGGACTCCAGCAGCGCGGCACATACCCCCGACAGGAGCCCGACGGGCCTGGCGAGGTCGTCGGGCAGCGATGGATGCGACGGGGTCGGATCGGGTTCCGGCGCGGGGTCGGTCGCCGTCGAAGGGTCCACCGGCACGGCCACCTTCGGACCTGCCCCGCCCAGGGTCGTGGACAAGGCGACGGCGACGCCGATCACCAGCGCCGTCGCCGCTCCCCCGGCGAGGGCACGTCGTCGGCCGCTGCGCCGTCGCACGCGCGGGCCCCAGCCCGAGGGGTCCGGCCGGTCCGGCACGAGGCCGAGGAGGTCGTCGGTGAGTCGTTCGTTCATGTTCGCAGCTCCTCGATTCCGTCGGCGGCGCGCAGGGCGGCGAGCGCGCGCCGGGTGTGGGAGGCGACGGTGTTCTCGGGCATCCCGAGGAGGCGCGCGGTCTCGACGGCGGTCAGGTCCTCGACGAAGCGCAGCACGAGCACCGCGCGCTGCGCCCTCGGGAGCGCCGCCAGGTGCCGGCGCAGGTCCTCGCGCAGCTCCGGGTCCGCGCCGCCCGCCGGGCGTGCGTCGTCGCGGATCTCGCCGGGCACCTCGCGCCAGCTGCGCCGGCGCCACCAGGACACATAGGTCCGGTACATCGCGGTGCGCAGGTATGCCTCGAACGCCCGCTCGCTGTCGAAGGACGCGAATCGCCCGTAGCACTTGAGCAGCGCCGTCTGGACGAGGTCCTCCGCATGGTGCGAGTCACCGGTGAGCAGCCAGGCCGCAGCCCACAGGTCGCCGCCGCGCGCCGCGACGAACCGGTCGAACCGGGCCGCCGCCTCGCGCATCGCCACCTCCATGCCCTACAAACGCCGTGAGTCCCCAGAACCCTTGCATGGTTCCCGGGGTTCTGTCGGATGCGCGAGGCTCGAACCACAGAGGTATACTTCTGGTATGACTGTTACGACGATCAAGGTTCCGATGGAGCTGCGGGATCGGCTCAAGTCGGCGGCGGCCGAGGAGCGCCATACCCTTGCGGAGCACCTCGAGTCCCTGTTGCGCGAGGACGAGCGGCGCAAACGATTCGCTCGGCTGCGGCAACAGATTGCGCTGACCCCGCCCGACGAGACGTACCTGGTCGAGGCTGACGAGTGGCAGCGCGATCAGTGGTGAATCTCGTCGCCGGACAGGTGCACTGGGCGCGCCCCGATTCGACGGTCGGCCGGGAGCAGTCCGGACGACGCCCCGTCATCGTGGTGAGCGGCACCGGCTACCACGACACGATCACCACCCTGGCCCTGGTGGTGCCGGTGACGAGCGTCGAGCGGGGTTGGGACAACCACGTCCAGGTCTCGGGGCCCAGTGGCCTCCCTCGCGCGAGCTTCGCGATGACCGAACAGGTGCGGGTCGTGTCGCGGGATCGCCTCGACGGCCTGTTGGGCGCGGTCGATGACCGCACGCTCGAGGAGATCAGGGGCTGGATTCGCGACTATCTGGCGGACTAGACACTTCGTGCTAGGAGTCGAATGTTGGTTCAGTTCTGAACCAACATCCGACTCTTAAGGAACCACTGATCAATGCTTCCTTAACGGTCCTAGTACGAAGCGAGGCCCGCTCCCTCAGGGAGCGGGCCTCGCTAAGATCAGTCGATCAGTCGATCAGGCGGGGACGACGTTGACGACGCGGCGTCCACGCTTCACGCCGAACTCGACCTGGCCCTCGACAAGGGCGAAGAGGGTGTCGTCGCCACCGCGGCCGACGCCGTCGCCCGGGTGGAAGTGGGTGCCGCGCTGGCGGACGAGGATCTCGCCGGCGCCGACGACCTGACCGCCGTAGCGCTTGACGCCCAGGCGCTGGGCGTTCGAGTCACGACCGTTGCGCGTCGAGGACGCGCCCTTCTTGTGTGCCATCTTCTACTCCTCAGGCCTTGATACCGGTGACCTTGACCTGGGTGTACCGCTGGCGGTGACCCTGGCGCTTCTTGTAGCCGGTCTTGTTCTTGTACTTCAGGATCCGGATCTTGGGTGCCTTGATTTCAGCCAAGACCTCGGCTGTAACGGAAACCTTCTCT
>CAYVWO010000004.1:20688-21156 GCA_964455495.1 uncultured Tessaracoccus sp. | reverse complement strand
CAGAGCAGCTGACTCTTAATCAGCGGGTTCAGGGTTCGAGTCCCTGGAGGTGTACAAGACAAGGGCCCCGGTCAACGACCGGGGCCCTTTCGCTGTCCCCATAACGCGGCTGCTTCCGTGGGTTCTACGCCCGAATCCGAGCTACCGCGGCTGCCAACGTCCCTATGCGGACACAGGCGACCGCACTAACCCGAATCAGGCACCCAAACCGACGGGCGCAACCGCGTTGTCGACCCCATCGGCCTCAGCAGCATCCGGGCCGAGCCCGCCGAGGATCATCCCTGGCCCAGCGGCAACCTGCCCACAGCGAAGACAACGTGGACCACGGAGGACCGTCGCCGGACCCCGAGGAAGACCGAGCTTCGGCTCGCCAACAACGTCCGCGCGACCCGCGTAGCAGGGATGTTCGCGTCGAGGAAGACGACCGTCACATCACTGCCCCGAGAAGAGATCTTCAACTCTCCTCCC
>CAYVWO010000004.1:0-20678 GCA_964455495.1 uncultured Tessaracoccus sp. | reverse complement strand
AGAGGTGTTCACCGACGAGCCGGCCCGGACGGGGCGGTCGATGTCGATGCCGCATTCGCCGCGCTCGCCGAGTATCTGGCCGAGCGTGGCGGCTGGCAGGTGCCCGGCCGGTCAGCGGCGCTTCACCCCGACACACCGAGTTCTCCTCCTCCCGCCTGCGACGGGTCCAGCCCGCCGCGTGAACGAATCGCTATGCCCTGCCTGGCAACAGCCGGTCGCCATCCATCCATCATGCCCGCTCCAGGGCGCGACGCCACGACATACGCGTCCAACGCTGACGTGGGCCGCCGTCGGCGCGCCGCCGACGGGATGTTAGCTTTTCCTACGCAACCGTAGGTGAGGAATCCCATGTCGAACGCCACCGACGCCATCCGGTCCGCCCGCGACCTCCTGCTCGGGCTCCGCGGCCAGGGCGACGAGGCCCGCGCCCAGTTCTCGTGGCCCGAGATCACAGGGCCGTTCAACTGGGCCATCGACTGGTTCGACGCCGTGGGGCGCGGCCGCGACGACGTCGCGCTCTGGCTCCGCGACGAGCACAGCCAGGACGAGCGCTACACCTACGGCGAGATGGTCGAGCGCTCCGACAGGCTCGCCGCGTGGCTCGAGGCCAACGGCGTCGGCAAGGGCGACGTCGTCATGCTCATGCTCGCCAACCAGGTGGAGCTGTGGGACGCGATGCTCGCCGTCATGAAGGTGGGCGGCATCATCCTGCCGACGGCGCAGGCGCTGCAGCACCACGACCTGGCCGACCGGGTCCAGCGCGCCTCCGTGACCGCCGTCATCGCCAATGCAACCGACGAGGACAAGTTCGACGGGATCGACGACATCACCCGCATCACCACCGGACCCGCGCGCGGCGACTGGCTCGCCATGGCCGAGTCCGTCGCGCTCCCCGCCGAGCCGCGCGCCGTCGTCACCGACGCCGACGATCCCGTCCTCTACTACTTCACCTCCGGCACCACGAAAGACCCGAAGCTCGTGGTCCACACGCAGGTGAGCTACCCCGTCGGGCACCTGTCGACCATGTATTTCCTCGGCGTCCGGCCCGGCGACGTGCACCTCAACATCTCCTCCCCCGGCTGGGGAAAGCACGCCTGGTCGAGCTTCTTCTCCCCGTGGCTCGCCGAGGCGACGGTGTTCAGCTACAACTACGCGCGCTTCGACGCCGCCGCGATGCTGAAGGAGCTGGAGGACTCCGCCGTCACCACCTTCTGCGCTCCCCCGACCGTGTGGCGGATGATGATCCAGGCGCACCTGGGCGACAAGCCGTCGTCGCTGCGCGAGGCCGTCGGCGCCGGCGAGCCGCTGAACCCGGAGGTCATCTCGTCGGTCGAGCGGGCGTGGGGCCTGACCATCCGCGACGGCTACGGCCAGACCGAGACCACGTGCACCATCGGCAACGCGCCGGGCGAGGCGGTCCGGCCGGGATCGATGGGCAAGATCATGCCCGGCGTGCGGCTGGACGTCGTCGACCCGGACACCGGCGAGGTGTCGCAGCACGGCGAGATCACCTTCCCCCTGGACCCGTGGCCGTTCAACCTCACGCCGGGCTACCTCGGCGGAGTCCCCGCGACGGCAGGCGAGGACGGCCGCTACCACTCCGGCGACCTCGTCTCCGCGAGCGACGACGGCTACCTCACCTACGTCGGCCGCACCGACGACGTGTTCAAGGCCTCCGACTACAAGATCTCGCCGTTCGAGCTGGAGTCGGTGCTGATCGAGCATCCCGCCGTCGTCGAGGCCGCGATCGTGCCCGCGCCGGACCCCATCCGGCACGCCGTGCCGAAGGCCTACGTGAAGCTGGCCGCCGGCCACGAGCCGACCCGCGAGACCGCGCTGTCGATCCTCCTCCACGCCCGAGACAACCTGGCGCCCTACCTGCGCGTGCGGAGGATCGAGTTCGCCGACCTGCCGAAGACCATCAGCGGCAAGGTCCGCCGCGTCGTGCTCCGCGCCCGCGAGCACGATCCCGCCGCCGAGATCGACGACTTCCGCTACGAGGACTTCCCCGAGCTGAAGCGGAGGTAGTCAGACGGCGGGCAGCTCCGCGCCGAGCTCCGGGTACGACGACTGCGCGCCTTCGAACTGGACCGTGTAGGCGGCGAACCGGCTGGCGTAGGCGGCCGCATCGAGCAGGCCGTCGCCCGCGGCGAGCCGTGCGGAGAGGGCGCCGCAGAACGCGTCGCCGGCGCCGACGGTGTCGACGGCGTTGACGCTCGGCGACGGCACCGCCGCCAGGCCCCCGCCCTCGGCGACGATCGAACCCGCCGAGCCGACCGTCATCACCACGGTCGAAACCCCCGCGGCCCGCAGGCCGGCGACGATCTCGCCCGGATCCGTCAGTTCCGGCCCGCCGAGCTGGGCCAGGGCCGCCGCTCCCTCGTGCTCGTTGACCACCAACGGGTTCGCGGCCAACAGCACCTCGCGGTCGACCTCGATCACCGGCGCCAGGTTCACCACCAGCCGCCCCTTCGCCAGCCGGACGGCCGCGAGGTTGCTCTCCGCCGAGATCTCCCCCTGCAGCACGACGACGTCCGCCGCCTCGATCTGGTCCCGCCAGCCCTCCACCATCGACGGCGTGACGAGGGCGTTCGCTCCCGGCACCACGACGACGGTGTTCTCCGCCTGCGCATCGACGCTCACCACCGCCAGGCCGCTGGGTCCGGGAAGCCGGGCGACGTGTGTCAGGTCGACCCCGGCGTCCTTGAGCCGCGACGTCGCCACCGCGCTTGCGGCGTCGTCGCCCAGCGCGCCCAGCATCGTCGTCGGCGCCCCGGCGAGGGCGGCGGCGCAGGCCTGGTTGGCGCCCTTGCCTCCCGGGGAGAACGTCCCGCCGCCTGCGAGCAGGGTCTCGCCGGGCAGGATGTGGCGCCGGAGCAACAGGTGCAGATCGACATTCAACGACCCGACGACGACGACTCCCGACATCGCGATCCTCCTACAGGTAGAGCCCCGTGCCGCCGTCGACGACGGCGCCGGAGGCCACGGCATGGATGTCCCGCTCCCGCAGGAGCACGTAGGTCTTGGACTGGAGCTCGACCTCCGCGCGCTCCTCGGGGTCGAACAGCACCCGGTCGTCGGACTCCACGGAGCGGACGTTCGGGCCGATCGCCACGACCTTCGCCCACGACAGCCTCCGCCCCATCTGCACGGTGGCGGGGATAAGGATGCCGCCGCCGCTGCGCCGCTCGGAACTCCCGGCATCCGGGTCGACGAGCACGCGGTCGTGCAGCATGCGGATGGCGAGGGGCTGCTCGCTCATGCGCGACTGGCCTCGAGGGCCTTGCGGGCGGCGGTGTTCAGCTGACGCTGGTTCGACACGCGCGACAACACGACGGCGAACACGACGGCCCCCAGCACCGCCCCGCCGATCAGCAGGAGCTTGTCACGACGCCATCCGCCACTCTCGTCGCGGAACTGCGAGGTGGCGTTGTCGAACTCAGTGCGCGCGAACTGCTTAGCCTGGGACACGGACTCGCGGGCGATGTTCTGCGGCTTCAGCGCCTCGACGGTCTCGGTGGTGGCGTCAACGAGCTTCGCCCGGTTGGCGGCGAGATCCGCGCGGATCTGCTCAACGGTTCGGTTGCCCATGATCGGTTGTCCTCCTAGAAGTCACCCACAGCCTATTCACCCCACGAAGCTCACGCACGCGTTACCCCGAATAGCGGTCCGGCGAGCCCGGATACACTGTGCGCCATGACTGCTCGACTGACGGCCGGATCGACGGCGCCCGCGTTCACGCTGCCCAACCAGGACGGCGCAGAGGTCTCCCTCTCCGACTACGCGGGCCGCACCGTCGTCCTCTACTTCTACCCCGCGGCCATGACGCCCGGCTGCACGACTCAGGCGGTCGACTTCTCCGAGGCCATGCCCGCGTTCCACGACGCCGGCTACGTCGTCCTCGGCTGCTCACCCGACCCCGTCGAGAAACTCGCCAAGTTCGCCGAGCGCTCCAACCTTGGCTTCGCCCTCCTCGCCGATCCCGCCAAGGACGTCCTCAACCTCTACGGCGCCTACGGCCTCCGCAAGCTGTACGGCAAGGAGATCGAGGGCGTGCTGCGCTCCACCTTCGTGATAGACGTCGACGCCGACGGCAAGGGCCAGATCCGCGTCGCGCAGTACAACGTCAAGGCCACCGGCCACGTGGCGAAGCTGCGCCGCGAGCTCGGTGTCTGACCGCTTCCTCACCATCGACGCCGCGCCCGGCGACGGCGCGGACGTCGAGTTGGAGATCAAGCGCTCCCGCTTCCTCACCCGCATCCGCCGGGTGACGACGGAGGCCAAGGCCCGATCCGTCGTCGAGGAGCGCCGCTCCGCCTGCTTCGACGCGCGGCACCACTGCTCCGCGTTCATCCTCGGGCCTGACGGCCGCACCGCCCGCAGCTCCGACGATGGCGAACCCGCCGGCACAGCGGGGGTCCCCATGCTCACCGCGCTCCAGCGCGCGGGCCTCACCGACGTCGTCGCCGTGGTCACCCGCTACTTCGGCGGGGTGAAGCGGGGCGCGGGCGGCCTGGTGCGCGCCTACACGGACGCCGTCGCGCAGGCGATGCAGGCCGTCGGCACCAGGGAGGTGCGCCTCACGAGGCTCTTCCGGGTCGACGTCGACTTCGCGGCCGCCGGCCAGGTCGAGGATCAGCTCCGGGGCTTGGTGCTGCCCAGCGGCGCGCCGGTGATCGTCGACGGCGTGGAGTGGACCGACCGCGCCCACATCGCGGTCGCGGTGCCCGTGGACGCGGCCGGGGAGTTGGACACCGCCCTGGCCGCGCTCTCCGCGGGCGCGCTCAGCGCCGCCCCCTTCGGCGAGCGCTGGACCGATCTCCCCTGACGGAAAACTGCCGCCAGCTGTGGATTCTGTGAAAATGGGGGCGTTCGCGGAGCATCTCGCCGCAGTTATCCGTCAGTTGCTCCCCGCACAGCGCCCTCCGCTAGGTTGATCGGCATGGGAGCGCGCATGTTCACCGCCGTCCTTCCGCCGCGCGAGGTCGTCGAGGAGTTGGACAGGCTGCTCGACCCGCGCCGCGACGCCGACTCTTCCCTCCGCTGGACGCGGCCCGGCGGGTGGCACGTGACGACGTCATTCATGGCGAGCGTCGACCGCTACCGGCTGGACGCGCTCGAAGAGAACCTCGCGGAGGTCGCCGCGCGCACCGCGCCGTTCCGCCTCGCGCTGGCCGGCGGCGTCACCTTCCCGGACCCGATGAAGGCGCGGGTGTTGGCGCTCGCCGTCGGCATCGGGCAGGAGCCGTTGGCCGCGCTGGCGGCGTCGTCGCGGACGGCGGCGAGCCGGGCAGGCGCAGAGGCCGACGGCGCACGCTACGTCGGCCACATGACGCTCGCGCGGCACAACCGCGGCGTAGCCGCGAAGCGCTGGCTAGAGGTGTTGTCGTCCTTCCCCGTCTGGGAGTGGACCGCCGACGAGCTGGTGCTGATCGAGTCGCGCCAGATCGGCCGCCACTACGAGGTGGTCCAGCGCTTCCCGCTCGACGGGGCTGCCCTAGACTAGGTCCGCCCCACGGGGCGAGCCGCAGTGGTGAAATTGGTATACACGCAGGATTTAGGTTCCTGTGCCTTCGGGCGTGAGGGTTCAAGTCCCTTCTGCGGTACAAAGTCCCTAGTCAGTCGCCGTTGGCGTTGCACTAGTCTTCGTCGGCGATGGCCTCGTCCCGCTCGTCGCCGTGGGCCAGCGCCCGGGCGAGGGGTTCGATGCCGACGGGGTGGAGGGCCGGGTTGTCGGCGGCCAGCGTGCGGATGGGCCCGGGGCCCGACGACCTCGTCTCGAACCGGACCGTGACCCGGCCCAAGCCTGAGCCCCAGACCCAGCCGCGGCCGTGATCGTCGTGGACCACGTCGGCGCCCGGGAACCAGCCGTGCCCGCGGACGCCGCTCAGCTCCGCCGCGCCCCGTGTCGTCGACGACGCCTCCGTCGCCTCCGGCTCCTCGCCGAAGAGGCTCTCCTGGGCCGCCGTCGCGAACCCGCTGACACCGATGCCCAACAGCCGCACCCCGACGCGGACGTCGACCTCCCGCAACAACGCCAAGCCCGCGGCGGTGATGGTGTCGACGGCGTCGGTCGCCCCACCGAGGCCCCGCGCGATGGTCCGCGTCGAGAAGTCCGGGAAGCGTACCTTCACCGTCACCGTGCGGGCGAACAACCCCGCGCGGGTCAGGCGCGCGGCGACCGCGGCGGCGTCCCGCGCAAGGATCGCCTCCAGCTGGGCGCGATCCGTCAGGTCGGTGGCGAACGTGTCCTCGGTCGAGATCGACTTGGGCTCGCGCCGCGACTCGACCCGCCGCTCGTCGCGCCCCCACGCCAGCTCCGCCAGGCCGTTGCCCGCGGCCGACCCCAGCTCGCGGACGAGCTCCGCACGGTCAGCGGCGCGCACGTCCTCGACGGTGTAGCACCCGATGGCGATCAGTCTCTGCTCCGTGGCCGGCCCGATCCCCGGAATCGCGCGCACCGCCATCGGCGCGAGGAAGTCGAGTTCCTCAGCGGGGTCGAGGATGCGCGCGCCGTCGGGCTTCGCAGCCTCGCTGGCCAGCTTCGCGAGGAACTTCGACGTCCCCACCCCCACCGACGCCGTCAGCCCCTCCGTGCGCTCGGTCAGCTCGCGCCGGAGCCAGGCGACACGGTCCGGCAGCTCGCCCTCAGCCCAGCCCGCGGGGGCGAGGTCGACGAAGGCCTCATCGAGGCTCAACGGCTCGACGAGCGGCGACACCTCGCGCAGCAGCCCCATCACGATCCGAGAGGACTCCCGGTACGCCTCGAACCGCCCACCGAGGAAGGCCGCGTGCTGGGCGCGCCGCCGCGCCTCCGCGCCCGACATCGCCGAGCGGACCCCGAACCGGCGCGCCTCGTACGACGCCGTCGCGACGACGCCCCGAGGCCCGGCCCCGCCGACGACCACGGCCTTGCCCCGCAGGGACGGCTTGTCTCGCTGCTCGACGGCCGCGAAGAACGCGTCCAGGTCGAGGTGCAGGATCCGCCGGGTCATACCCAGAGGGTATCGGCGCCCGCCGACACTTCGCAGGGCCTCAACGGCCCACTATCCTCGAGACCGCCGACTCGGCTGGCGCCTCGCACGGCGGCTCAACCTGCGGCAATCAGAACTCCAGGACG
This sequence comes from uncultured Tessaracoccus sp., assembly GCA_964455495.1. Classification (GTDB taxonomy): domain Bacteria; phylum Actinomycetota; class Actinomycetes; order Propionibacteriales; family Propionibacteriaceae; genus Arachnia. The sequence continues at coordinate 13,558 of CAYVWO010000004.1, read as the reverse complement.
GTGCGCCCGGGCAGGGAGGAGTGCTCCATCTTGTCGAGGACGTCGTTGACGTCGTCGAGGCGGGCGGTGTGGACCTCGGCCTTGATGCCCGCCTGCGCGGCGAGGATCAGCGCCTGCTTCAGGTCGAAGCGGGTGCCGACGATGGAGCCGCGCAGCGTGATGGCGCGCATGACCATGTCGTAGATCTCCAGGGGGAAGGCTCCGGGCGGCAGCCCGTTCAGGACGACCGTTCCGCCCGGGCGCATCATCCCCACAGCCTGCCCGAACGCGGCCGGCGACACGGCGGTCACCAACGCGCCGTGCGCGCCGCCGATCTGTCGCTGCAGGTAGCCGACTGGGTCGGTGTGGCGCACGTTGACGGTCATGTGTGCCCCGAGCCGGGCGGCGAGGGTGAGCTTGGCGTCGTCGACATCGACGGCGACGACCCGGTAGCCCATCGCGCGCGCGTACTGGACGGCGAGGTGCCCGAGCCCGCCGACGCCGGAGACCACCACCCAGTCGCCAGCGATCACGTCCGCGACGCTGAGTCCCTTGTAGACGGTGAGTCCGGCGCACATCAGGGGCGCGGCCTGCGCGTAGCTGAGCCCGTCCGGGATGTGCGCGACGAAGGCCGCGTCGGCCACGACGTACTCGGCGAACCCGCCGTCGACGTCGTATCCGGAGCGCGCCTGCTTCGCGCAGAGCGTCTCCCAGCCGGAGAGGCAGTCGTCGCAGCGGCCGCAGGACCGGTGCAGCCAGGGCACGCCCACCCGGTCGCCGACCTGGACCTCGTCGACGCCCTTGCCGACCTCGACGACCTCGCCCACCGCCTCGTGCCCGGGTATCCGGGGCAGGCTGGGCTTGTCGGGCCAGTCGCCGTGCACCGTGTGCAGGTCCGTGTGGCAGACGCCGCACGCGCGCACCCGGACCAGCACCTGGCCGTGCTTCGGGGCCGGAACTGGGACGTCGCGCAGGTCGAGGTGCTCGCCGAACCGGGTGACGACGGCCGCCCGCATGGTCGCGCTCATGGCTACTCCGTTCCCGCCTGGATGGCGGTGATCGCGACGGTGTTGATGATGTCGGAGACCAGGGCCCCGCGGGACAGGTCGTTGACGGGCTTGTTGAGGCCCTGGAGGACGGGGCCGATCGCCAGCGCGCCCGAGCTGCGCTGCACGGCCTTGTACGTGTTGTTGCCGGTCTGCAGGTCCGGGAAGATCAGCACGGTCGCCTTTCCCGCCACCGGCGAGTCCGGCAGCTTGGTGCGCGCGACGTCGGGGTCGACCGCCGCGTCGTACTGCAGCGGCCCGTCGACGGCGAGCCCCGGCGCGCGTTCCCTCACCAGCCGCGTGGCCTCTTTTGTCTGCTCGACGTCTGGCCCGCTGCCGGAGGCACCGGTGGAGTAGGACAGCATCGCCACGCGGGGCTCGATCCCGAACTGGCGCGCGGTCGCGGCCGACGCGATCGCGATCTCCGCGACCTGCTCCGGTGTGGGGTTCGGGTTGACGGCGCAGTCGCCGAAGACCAGAACCCGGTCGGCGAGACACATCAGGAAAACCGACGACACCACGGAGATCCCCGGCCGGGTCTTGATCACCTCGAGCGCCGGCCGGATGGTGTGCGCGGTGGTGTTGACCGCGCCGGAGACCATGCCGTCGGCGAGCCCCTCCAGCACCATCATCGTGCCGAAGTAGCTGACGTCGGCCACGCGCTCGCGGGCCTGTTCGAGGGTCACCCCCTTCTTCGCCCGCAGCTCCGCGTAACGGGCCGCGAACGGGCCGCGCAGCTCGCTGGTCTCCGGATCGACGATCCGGGCGCCGGTCAGGGTCAGCCCCAGCTTGGCGGCCTGCGCGCGGATCGCGGCCTCGTCGCCCAGCAGCGTCAACCGACACACCCGCTGAGCCAGCAGCCGGTCGGCTGCCTTGAGCACGCGCTGCTCCGTGCCCTCGGGGAGGACGATGTGCTTGTCCGCGGCGCGGGCGTCCTCCAGGAGCCGATGCTCGAACATCAGCGGGGTGACGACGTCGGAGCGAGGAATGGTGGAGATCAGCGCGTCGAGATCGAGGTCGAGGGCGGCGTCCAGCTCGCGGCGCGCCTCGGCGACCGCCGCGGCGTCGAGCCGACCCGGCGCGGAGTGGGACTGGAACGCCAGCCGGGCCACGTTCACGGGGCGGTCGGTGCGCAGCAGCGGCACGCGGGGCGCGGCCTGCGACCACACCTCGGCCACGCCGTCGGCGAGCGGCCACGGCCCGGCCGCGAGGGCGACGGCGGGATACGAGAACGCCCCGCTGGCCCCGGCGACGGCGAGGCCCACCCCGATCTCCGCGCGGTCGGCGGAGAACACGACCACCGAGTCGTCGCGCACCTCGGGCAGCAGGTTCGCGAGTCCCATGTCGGCCACGACGACGGACCCGGCCCGCCCGGCGCCGGGCCGCGGCCCGGCGACCTGCGCGGCGTCGAGCGCCGCCAGCGCCTCGCCGAGCGCCCGCGCGGGCAGCGAGTCGCTCACCGCGTACACGGGGAGCGGGAGCGGGCCGACGTCGACCCCTCCCAGCGGGGCGGGGACGAGCACCGCGAGCACCTGGGCCAGGTCGCGGGCGGCCTGGTCCAGGGCCACCTCGATGCGGGCTCGGGTGGGCCCGGCGCCGCCGTCGGACGGCACGACGAGCACCATCGGCACGCCGAGGTTGGCCGCGATCCGCGCGTTCCAGCTGAACTCCACGGGCGCCAGCGAACAGTCGTACTCGCTGCCGAGCACCAGCACCCGGCCGACCTCGTCGGCGCACGCGCGGTAGCGCGAGATCACCTGGCCGACCGCGGCGGTCGGGTTGACCACCAGTTCCTCGGCGGTGGCGCCCCATGCGGCCGTCGGGTCGTGGCCGGCCACCTCGGCGAGCGCGTCGAGCACGGCGTCGCCCGCGGCCTCGGCCACGATGGGCCGGAACACGCGCACCGCCTCGCCGCCCCGCGCCAGGCGGGAGATCGCGCCCGCGCCCAGGCGCAGCAGCTGCGGGCAGTGCTGCGTGGGGCACAGGTAGACGGCGAGCATCGGACTTACCTCAAGGCACGCGAGATGAGGGCGTCGAGGCCGTCGGGCTCGTAGCCGAGCGCATTCACGACGGCGCCTCGGATGCGCTCCGCGGTGGGGAGATGCCCCTCGGTCTCCGCGGGTGGGGCGTCGGCGGGAATGAGGCGGACCCCGCGCTTCAGCGCGTACTCGCGGGCGAGCGCGGTGACGATGTCGCCCGGGCCCAGCCGGAGCTCCGTGGTGCCGGCGGCGATCAGCTCGTCGACGGTGGCGGTGGTGAGGATGCGACGCGGCATGGTCCCGCCTCCTAGATCTGCTGCCCCGACACCGCGTTGATCGCGGTGACGGCGGCGTCGCGCGCGGCCATGATGTCGGCCTCTGTGCCGGACATCCAGACGCGCCCGTAGACGCCGACGGAGCTCATGTGGTTGAGGAACACGGGCGCGGCCTTCTCCGCCTCGTTGGCCGCCAGCGTGATGTAGGCGGCGGGCTCGACCTCGAGCACCAGCATCGTCTGTCCGCCCTCGATCATCGTGCCCTGGTTGAACCGGTTGAGCACTTGTGCCTGGAGCGGATGGATGTTGGTGATGATCTGCTCGGAGGCCACCTTCGGCGCGAGCCGCGACTCGAGCGGCTGCCCGAGCGACTCGAGCACCACCTCGCCCGCGCGCAGCACGTCCGCCTGGGACTCGGAGTGCACCTCGAACATGCCGAACTGCCGCTCCACCACCTGGGCGCCGGGCTTGACGTCAACGGCCTTCAACACGCTGTCGACGACGCGGAACACCCAGTTGCCGGGAGCCATCTCCACGTAGAGGCTGCTCATGCCCTCCACCGGCGGCGAGCCCGCCGCGATGGAGCCGACGAACGCCGCGAACTGGGGCTGGATGCGGTCAAGGTGGCAGAACGCCCTCAGCTGAAACTCGGATCTCTCGGCCATGTCAACGGCCTCCCTTCGTGTGTGGTTCTGCCCACCCGGCCACCCCGAGCGGCGTGACGAGCATGGGCTGGGGCGCCACCGACGAGGGCACCCCCGTGATTTCGGTCATGATGTCGGCGATGCCGGGAAACGCAGCCGTGCCGCCGACCAGGTGAATGGTGTCGATGTCGTGCCCGTCGATGGCGCGGCCGACGATCGTGGCCACCTTCTCCAACGTCGGCCGGACGACGGGCAGCAGCTCCGCCTGCCACTTGGCCGAGCGCTTGCGCTTCTCGGCCTTCTCGAACGGGATCTTGTACGCGCCGGCGATGACGAGGCTGAGATGGGTCCCGCCGGTCGGCTCGTCGATGTTGGCGACGATCTCGCCGTCCTTCAGGATGGCGACGCCGGTGGTGCCGCCCCCGATGTCGACGACGGCGCCGTCGGCGATGCCGAGCACGGCGTTGGCCGCGGTGGTCTCGTCGACCACGGCGGTGCACTCGATGCCCGCGCCCTCGACGACGTAGCGGTGAGCCCTGTGGTCGGACGTGGTGACCGCGGGCGGGATGGTGACCGAGCCGCTGGTGAGCTCGCGGCCGGTGGCCTCCTCAAGCCGCCGCTTCAGACCCCGCACGACCTGTTGTGCGCCGGTGAAGTCCCACACCACGCCGTCGCGCACCACGTCGGCGAACGTGTTCGCCGCGGCGAGCGGGCGCCCGGCCTCATCCGTGACGACGATCACGGTGAACGCCGTGCCAAGGTCTACGCCGACGCGGATCGGGACGGAGGCGGGGATGACGGCCGGCCGCTTCAGCGCGCCGGCGGCCTGTCTCATCAGCTTCGCGACGTCCAGTTCAGCGCTCTCCGCGAGACCCAGAAGATCGCGCGAGACCGCCGGCCCCGTGGATCGGGGTCGGCCGCGCGGGTCGTTCCGGGGGGAGAACATGGGGATCTACGCGTCCTCCCAGTTCGCGGGGAAGGTGACGTAGACGAACTTCGCCCAGGTGGGCGTACCGAAGGTGATGCTGGAGCCCTTGGGCACGTAGAGAATGTCGCCGGGGCGGCCGATCTTCCCGCCGGCATCGCCGCCCAGGTGAAGCTCGCCCTCGAGCACGATCTGCACCTCGTCGTAGTTCAGGGTCCAGGGGAAGCTCCCCTGGGTGATGGTCATGTACCCCGCGGCCATGGGCGCCCCGTCCGCGTCGGTTACGACGTCGCCGGTGGCGACCTGCATGCCGGGCGGCGGGCCGGGGTACGGGAACGGGTCAAGCCGGGACTCGCCGATGCGGGCCAGCTTGACGGGGTGCCGGGTGGTGGGGGCGGTGAGTTCGCCCCCACCCGATCCCAGCATCGCGGTCACGAGCGCACGAACCTGGTCGGCCAGCGCGTCTCCGCCCGACGGCGCGGGCGCGGGCGGCGCCTGCCCCTCGCGCACGATGTCCACCCCTCGGTCGCGGGCGACGTCGCGCGCCAACGGCGTGACGATCGCGTCGCGCGCGACGATCAGGGTGCCTCCCGAGGCCTGCTGGACCTCGGCTGCGGTGATGACTGGCTTTCCCATTTCTTCAACTACTCACTGGTTCGTGGTCGTGTAGGGGCGTGGGAGGCGCCGACCGGTCGTCGGCACCTTCCCCGGAGGAGATCAGTCCCGATGCGGGAGGATGATCTCGACGTCGCCGTGCGGGCGCGGGATCACGTGCACGGAGACGAGCTCGCCGACGCGGCCGGCGGCGGCCGCACCGGCGTCGGTGGCGGCCTTGACCGCGCCGACGTCGCCACGGACGAAGACCGTCACCAGGCCGGATCCGATCTGTTCCTTGCCGATCAGCCTGACGTTGGCTGCCTTGACCATCGCGTCGGCGGCCTCGATAGCGCCGATCAGGCCCTTCGTCTCGACCATGCCGAGGGCGATCATCTGGACATCTGCCATGGGAGTGCTCCTTCTAGTAGCAGCGGTTTGGGTGGGTGCTGGGTCAGGGGCGGAGGACTTCTTCTCTGCCCGTTGGACGGTTGACTTTTCAGTTGTGCCGGCGGCCGCGGCGGCCGGACGTTTTCGGGTGCGCTTCGGCGCCTCGGGTGGGGATTCACTCATGGGCTACCTCCTAGCTTCTCTGCTTCAGCTCGGTGAGGATCCGGCGGACGACATCCTCGATCACCTTCGCCTCCGCGGCGCCACCCACAGCGGCTCCCGCCGCCTGCGGGACCGCGCCGTCGGTCCGGCCGCCGTGGGCGCGGGCGACGGGTGAGGCGTCGCGCAGGTGGTACGCGACCCGCTTGATGTTGAGGACGTTCTCGACGGTGATGTTGTCGCTGACGACCGCTCCCCCGACCCCGCCGGGGCCGAGCGTGAACGACGGGCGCACGCCGGTCGTGTACCCCACACCGCCGAGGCAGCCCCAGGTGTTGACCAGAATGCGGTACGCGGGCTGCTCGATGCCGTAGGCGATGATCGACTCCTCGTCACCGGAATGGATCACGGCCGAGTGGCCGTCGCCGCCGAAGGTGAGCATCTGAGTCGCCCGCTCGAAGCCCGCCTTCCAGCCGTCCTCGACCATCCAGCCGAGCACCGAGGTGAGCTTCTCCCGCGACAACGGATACTTCGGCCCGATGCCGTCGAGCTCCGCGACCAGGATGCGGGTGCTGGCCGGCACGTCGATACCCGCCAGCCGGCCCAGTTCCTGCGGCGTCCGCCCCACATAGGGGGCGATCATCATCCCGTTCGGCCGGAACATCTTGCCCGCGAGCAGGTCGGCCTCCTCCCGGGTGAGCCACTGGGCGCCGAAACGCTGCATGTCGACCTTGAGCTGCTCCGCGATCGGCCGGTCGGCGATGACCGCCTGCTCCGTCGCGCAGATGGTGGAGCAGTCGAACGACTTGGACTCCACGAGCATCTGGGCGGCGCGCGTGACGTCGGCCGTGCGGTCGACATAGGCAGGCACGTTGCCGGGGCCGACGCCGAGCGCGGGCTTGCCGCACGAGTGCGCGGCGAGCACCATGCCCGGCCCTCCGGTGGCGAGGATCATCGAGGTCGCGTAGTGGTTCATCAGCTCGTTGGTGCCTTGGATGCTGAGCTCGGTCATGCAGGACACGAGGCCCTTCGGCATGCCCGCCGCCTCACCGGCCGCCACCATGACCCGCACTGCCTCGGCGGTGCAGTTCTTCGCCGACGGGTGTGGCGCCACGACGACCGCGTTGCGCGCCTTGACGCCGATCAGGATCTTGAAGATCGCCGTCGAGGTGGGGTTGGTCGACGGCGTCAGCGCGCAGAGCACGCCGACCGGGGACCCGATCTCGATGATCTTCCTCGCCCCGTCACGCCGGAGAACGCCGCACGTCGGCACGTCCTTGATCGAGTCCCACACGCCCTGCGCTGCGAACTCGTTCTTCAGCCGTTTGTGCTCCGGATAGCCGAATCCCGTCTCCTCGTGAGCCATCTGCCCCAGGCGCCCCGCCTCGCGCATCGCCGCGGCGACCATCGCCTCGCAGATGCGGTCGACCTCGTCCTGGGGGGCGAACTGGAATGCGCGCATCGCCTCCCGGGCCCCGACGGCTAGATCGCGGGCCTGCTGCACCGACCGGAGGTCGGCGTCCATGTCCTGGGAGTTCATGGCCATCTCCCGTCAGTACTTCTTCGGATGGGCCGCCACCTCGAGCACGGCGTCCTGGAAGGCGGCGCACGCGGCGCGGCAGGCGCTCTGCGAACCGGTCAGCCAGCCGCCCGAGAAGTTCGTCTCGCTCGGCGGCTCGAAGTAGGTCGAAACGGACACGTCGGCCGCCTTGACCGCGAGGTCGAGCGCGAACGTCGCCTCCAGGGGCGGGGCGATCAGGTATGCGAGCGGCTGGCCGAGCGGGATGCCGGCCTCCTTCGAGAGGTAGCTGCCCGTGCTGGAGATCAGGTGCGGGAAGAAGTTCAGCTCGCCGGCCTCGTCTGCCGAGTAGAACCACGCCTCCTCCTCGCAGTACGAGACGCAGGCGTCGACGCCCGCCCGGACCTCCGCCGGGGTGGGGCCGGCCAACATCCCGATGATCTCGCCCGAGAGCGGGCCCGACGGGTAGCCGGAGCCCGCGTAGAAGCTCTTGGCGTAGACGACGTCGACCTCGGCGTACTTGGTTGCCTCGTCGAGCGACACATAGAGCGAGTCGTCGATGTCGCAGGTCAGCAGGCCGATCGCGCGCTGGTGGTCTTCGAGGTTCAGCTTCTCCGCCAAGCCGCGATCGATGTTGGAGATGATCCGCACCGCCAGGATCGACGGCTTAACCGGTTCTAGGATTCCCATTTTCCTTCACCCTTTCCCTTAGTCCCCGGCCACCTCGCGGAGCCTCACTCCGCTGGCGCTGTAGGTGATCATCCGCTTGATGAACTCGACGATGTAGGCGCCGGCCTCGAGCGGGTTGGTGCCGCCGTGCGTCGTGATCATGCAGATCAGGTCGCGGTCGGCGTCGGACTTGCCCGGCTGCGGGTCGAAGCCCATGTAGGCGCTCATCGCGTCGGCGATGCCCAAGCCGGGGCGCTCTCCGATGAGCAGGACGACGACCTTCGCCTTGATGATCGAGTTGACGTCGTTCATGATGCCGACGCGGCCGTTCTCGATGAAGAACGGCGTGCCGATGCTCAGGCCCGCGGACTTCAGCCCCTGCTCGATCACCGGGTAGATGTCGCGCAGGTTGTTGTCGATCGCCGCGGCGGAGAGGCCGTCGACGACGCACAGCTGCACGTCCGGGCCCTTGACGCAGCGCTCCGCGATCGTCTTCTTCGCCTCGTCGCTGAGCAGCCTGCCGAGGTCGGGCCGCAGCAGGTACTCGCCGCGGTCCGCCACGCGCGTGGTCACCGTGAAGAGGTCGAACGCGTCGCGCACCTCGTCGGAGACGACGCCGTAGATCGCGTCCTGCGTGACGCCGTGGTCGGCCTGGAACAGCAGCGCCGTCGCCGTCTTCGGGCGGGGCCCCGCCCTGCCGACGCCCAGCCGCGCGCTGGTGGTGGCCATCAGGTTGCGCAGGCCGTCGGCGTCGTACGGGTTGTCGACCAGCATCGCGTGCCGGGGCGCGTCCAGCGTCGGGTCGGCGAGGTCGATGACCAGGTCGCCGCCGTCGCGGTTGATGACTGAGGGTCCGGACGCGTCGGCGGCCGCCTTCGGCTCGAGCCCCTCCTGCCGCAGCTCGGCAAGGATCCGGGCAACGATCTCCTCAATGTTGACACTCATCGGTTCACCTCTTCAGGAAGAAGGACGCGTCGCCTGCGATGTCGGTGAGCTGGCCGTCCTTCCACAGGCCCACCTCCTCCATCCACGCCTCGAACTCGGGCAGCGGCCTGAGGCCCAGGGCCTGCCGCAGCGAGGGAGCGTCGTGGTAGCTCGTCGTCTGGTAGCTCAGCATGGCGTCGTCGCCCATGGGGATGCCCATGATGAAGTTGACGCCCGCGCTGGCCAGCAGCACCGCGAGGTTGTCGTTGCTGTTCTGGTCGGCCTTCGCGTGGTTGGTGTAGCACACGTCGCAGCCCATCGAGATGCCGGTGAGCTTGCCCATGAAGTGGTCCTCAAGGCCGGCGCGGATGATCTGCACCGAGTCGTAGAGGTACTCGGGGCCGATGAAGCCGACCACCGTGTTGACCTGGAACGGCTGCCAGCGCTTGGCGATCGCGTAGTTGCGGGCCTCAAGCACCAGCTGGTCGGCGCCGTGGTGCGCGTCGGCCGAGAGCGCCGAACCCTGACCGGTCTCGAAGTACAGGTAGTTCGGTCCGGCGGTCACGCAGTGCTTCTTGGCGAGATCGTAGGCCTCGTCGAGGAGGCCGACCGAGATGCCGAAGCTCTCCATGGCCTTCTGCGAGCCGGCGATCGACTGGAACACCAGGCCGACCGGGGCGCCGCGCTTCATGGCCTCCATCTGCGTCGTGACGTGCGCGAGCACGCAGTTCTGCGTCGGGACCTCCCACTTGTCGATGACGTCCCACGTCATCTCCAGGAGCCGCGAGACAGATCCGACCGTGTCGTCGGACGGGTTGATCCCGATGACCGAGTCGCCGGAGCCGAACGAGAGGCCCTCGTAGACCGCCGCGCGGATGCCGTCGACCGAGTCCGTCGGGTGGTTCGGCTGGAGCCGCGAGGCGAGCGTGCCGGGCAGGCCCATGGTGTTGGCGTTGTGCGTGACGACGCGGATCTTGCGCGCCGCGACCACGAGGTCCAGGTTGCCCATGAGCTTTGTGACGCCGGCCACCATCTCGCCGGTCAGCGCGTTGCTTATCCGGCGGATGTCGGCGCTCGTCGTCTTGTTGGAGAGGATCCACTCCCGGAAGTCGCCGACAGTCCAGCCCTTGATCTCGTCGTAGATCCGCTCGTTGATCGCGTCGTCGATCGCCCGCGTCACCTCGTCCTCGTCGTACGGCACCACCGGATTCTCGCGCAGCGCGCTCAGCGGCACCTCGGCAAGGACGTGCCTCGCGGCAACGCGCTCCGCCGCGCTGTGGGCCGCGATGCCCGCCTGCTGGTCGCCCGACTTCTCCTCGTTGGCCTTGGCCAACAGGTCCTTGATGTCGGCGAACTCGTACGTGTGTCCGAACAGCTTGGTCCGCAACAGCATCTCGTCACCCCCTGGTCTTTCTGCCCATGGTCATCTCCCGGGTCGTGTTTTGTTTTCGGTTGCCTGATAGAAGACGAGCGTCTTCACGGAGACGGGCACGACGCGCCCGTCGAAGAGCGGCTCGCCGATGTCGATGAAGTCGCCCTCGCCCAGCTGGATCTGGTCGACGACGATGAGCGCCAGCTCCGGCGCCTTCTGCTTGATCGTCTGGCCGAGCACCTGTGCATAGTCCTGCTCGATGACCAGCACGAGCGGCCGGTCGCGCGGCAGGTGCCGACGGGCGAAGGCCACCACGCCGTCGGCGAGCGTGGTGAGCTGGGCGAAGTCGATGCGCCCCGGAAGCGGGAGCGAGACGGCGAAGTCGCCCTCCTTGCCCGCTCCCCTGTCCCAGCGCTCGACCGCCTCGCCGAGCGCGGCCGCGACCGCGTCCGGGTCGGTCAGCCCGGGGTCCCGCTCGAGCAGCCGGGGCTCAATGACGGGGGCGTTGCGCAGCGGCAGGTGATCGTCCTCCGCCCAGATCGTCGACCCGGAAAGCGTCACCTGCTGGCTCGCCGCGCCCAGCACCGTCGCCCGCAGCGTCTGCGCGGGCTTCTCGACCCGCAGCTCGGCCCAACGGGGGTTCTCCCGCAGCGCCTCCGCGAGCAGCGGGCCGATGTCGCCGAAGACGCTGACCTCGGCCAGCGTCGACGCCGGCGCGTGCGCGTAGTAGAGCTGCCCCACCCCGCCGGAGACGAAGTAGGCCGAGACCCTGCCGTCGACGTCGAGGCGCGGGCTGAGCGCCGCCTGGGCGCCCAGCGGGGTCTCGATGCCGAGGCAGAGGTCGACGACGATGTCGGCCATCGCCGCGGCAAGCCGCTTCAGGTCGGCCAGCCTGGGGATCTCCCCCACGCGAAGCCCGAGGCCCAACTGGTCGGCGATGATCCGGCCGGTCGGCGCCAGGTGGAGCAGGCGCCCCGTCCCCTTCTCGAGGACGGCCTGCCTGCCGCCCACCATCGACGCCGCCGAGGCGATGTGCTTGCCCGAGCGGAACAGCGCCGCGTTCGACGAGCCTCCGCCGACGTCGACGTTGACCACCGACGCGTAGTTGGCGGCCGACCACTGCGCCGCGCCCGAGCCCCGCCCCGCGATCTGCGACTCGAGGTTCGGCCCGGCGACGGTGACCACGAAGTCGCCCGCGAGGTCGCCGAGGCCGTGCAGGATCTGCTCGGCGTTGCGCGTGCGCGCGGTCTCCCCGGTGATGATCACCGCGCCCGTCTCGACCTCGCTCGGTTCGACCCCCGCGAGCGTGTACTCGTGGCGGATCAGCGCGGTGAGCTTGTCGACGTCCACCTCGTCGGCCGCGAGCAGCGGCGTGAAGTGCGCGTCGCCCTGGTACCGCACCTCCCGCGTGTCGATGTCGAGCCTCGGGACGAGCCCCATCCGGTGCTGGTTGTTGATGGCGAGGTCGGACAGGACGAGCTGGGTCGTGGTCGTGCCGACGTCGATCCCGACGCTCAGCATGTTCCTCGTCGCCATCTCTCCCGTCCTGCCCGCTCAGCTCTTCCGGAACGTGGTCTTGCCGTCGACCTCGAGCGAGTCGAGGATGGCGAAGATCACGGCGTCGACCGGCGCGCCGGTGGTGCGGTCCGTGTGCCGGCCCGCGCTGCCGTGCGCGATGAGGACGAGCTCTCCCTCGCCCGCGCCGATGGCGTCGACGGCGACGAAGGGGTCACCCTCGAGCTCGTCGCTCGTCGAGGCGCGCTGCACGATGAGCAGCTTGCTGCCGTGCAGCGAGTCGGCCTTGATCGTCGAGACGGCCGAGCCGATCACGCGGGCGATGATCATGCGGAGATCACCCCTCGGTCCCGGCCTCGACGACGTCGTCGGCGGAGGTTGCCGGCGGGTTCGTCTTGGCGAACAGGAGGAATGCGAGGGCCACGGCGGTGATGCCGGCGACGAGCTTGCCCGCGATCATCGGGGCGATCATGTCGGGCGCGACGCCCGCCGTGAAGCCGAGGTGGTCGCCGAGGGCGAAGGCCGCGCTGACGGCGAAGGCCGCGTTCAGGATCTTGCCGCGCCGGTCCATGTTCTTGAAGATCTCGAACATCGCGATGTTGTTGGCCAGCGTCGCGATCAGGCCGCCTGCCGCCGACTTGTTGACGCCCACGAGCTTGCCGAGCGCCGAGAGCGGCTTGGCGCCGAAGGTCACGATCAGGTGCACCGCGGGGAAGGCGCCCAGCAGCATCATGGCGATGGAGCCGACGATGGCGATGCCGTCGGCGACCGGGAGGAGCTCCCAGCCGGCGGGCATGATCTTGACCCCGGTGACGGTCTCGAACACGCCGATGACCAGCCCGATGGAGATCACGAAGACCAGCCCCTTGCCGAACGCGAGGAAGCCCTTGGTCATCGCGTCGGGCGCGCGCCACAGGCCGAACGCGATCAGGGCGGCGGTCAGGACGATCGGGATGGTGTTGACCGCCACGAAGCCCATCGGCATGCCCGCGGCCGCGCCGGAGACGAGGACGCCGATCGGGATGGTCACGATGCCGGCGAGGACGCCTTTGGCCAGGAACGGCCGGTCCTCCTTGCCGATGATGCCGAGCGCCACCGGGATGGTGAACACGACGGTGGCGCCCATCATGGCGCCGAGGATCAGGCCGGAGAGGCGCTGCGCGTCGGGGTTATCCGTCATGGCCTGGGCCAGCGGCCAACCGCCCATGTCGTTGGCCAGCAGCGTGCCCGCGAACATCGCGGGATCGGCGCCGAACAGCTTGTAGATCGGGGTGACGATGGGGCCCAGAATCTTCGCGAGCACCGGGGACAGCGCGTAAACGCCGACCATGGAGAGCGCGAGCGGGCCCATGGCGTTGAAGCCCTCCTCGAACTTCTCGCCCAGCCCGAACTTGTTTCCGATCGCCCGATCGAGGCCGCCAAGGACCATGCAGATCATCAGGATCCAAACGATGATGTCGTTGATACCCATGTAGCGAACTCCCTCAACACTGAAAGATGTCGGTGAACGTAATCGTTCACATAGCCGGAATTTTAGGGCGGTTCAGCTACACGAATCAGCCCACTTG
>CAYVWO010000003.1:20714-23082 GCA_964455495.1 uncultured Tessaracoccus sp. | reverse complement strand
ACGAGGACGAGGAGACCGGCGTCAGAAGCTACGACACCGTCGACCTCCGCGACGGACGGATCGTGTCACTCGGCGATTTGACGGACGTGACCCCCGGCAGCCCCAACAACGTCTTCGACGCTCTCCTCTCCCTCGGCGACGAGCGCTACGAGTGCGGCTGGACCTACACCGCGTCCGGGGATCTGCGGTTCTTCACCGACGACCAGACGTTTCCGAAGCCGTCGCACCCCGATCCCCACCTCTTCGACGTGCACGTCTCGGACGCCTACTGGGACGGCCGCTCCCCCACGGCGACGCTGGTGCTCTGGGGCGACGTCGGCCCGAAGGTGGCGGGCGTCGCCGTCGATGAGACAACGACCGCGACGTCGTCGGTGGCGTTCTACGAGGACCGCGGCATGTATCGCCTAATGGCCACCGTGACGCCGACCGGCACCGCGGAGCGCTGGACGTCCCCGCCGATCACCCTCTATGAGCTCGACGAGGCGGGTGAACGAGTCGGATCGGTGTCCGTCCCCATTGAGGCGCCCTGACGACCTGTGGGCATCCCGGCCGGGACCAAGTACACTCTGGGACGGTTTCCGGGAGGTTTCATGGGTCGCATCGTTCAGAAGTTCGGCGGGTCGTCGGTCGAGGACGCCGAGTCCATCAAGCGCGTGGCGCGGCGGATCGCCCGCACGCGCGGCGAGGGGCACGACGTCATCATCGTCATCTCGGCGATGGGTGACACCACCGACGAGTTGATGGACCTCGCGCTGCAGGTGTCGCCGCGGCCGAAGTCGCGCGAGCTGGACATGCTGCTGACCACCGGCGAGCGGCAGTCGGCGGCGCTGCTCGCGATGGCGCTGTCCGACCTCGGCGTCGAGGCCGTGTCCTACACCGGCTCGCAGGCCGGCGTGCTGACCACCCCGACGCACGGCAACGCGCGCATCATCGACATCACGCCCGGGCGCGTGGAGAAGTCGCTGAACGAGGGCAAGGTGACCATCGTCGCGGGCTTTCAGGGCGTGTCGCAGGACACCAAGGACATCACCACACTCGGCCGCGGCGCGTCCGACACCACGGCCGTCGCGCTCGCCGCGGCGCTGAACGCCGACTACTGCGAGATCTACTCCGACGTCGACGGCGTCTACACCGCCGACCCGCGCATCGCGCCGTCCGCGCGCCAGATCCGCGAGATCGGCTACGAGGACATGATGGAGATGGCGGCCTCGGGCGCCAAGATCCTCCACCTGCGCTGCGTCGAGTACGCGCGCCGCGAGAACGTGCCCGTGCACGTGCGCTCCTCCTTCACCGACAAGCAGGGAACCTGGGTCAGGAACCAGGACGAGATCAACAGGGACGAGACCATGGAACAAGCCATCATCACGGGCATCGCGCACGACCGCGGCGAGGCCAAGATCACCGTCGTCGGCGTGCCCGACCGCGTGGGCGAGGCCGCCGCGATCTTCACCGCCGTCGCCGATGCCGACGTCAACATCGACATGATCGTGCAGAACATCTCACGCCTGTCCGACGTCAAGACCGACATCTCGTTCACCCTTCCCATGTCCGACGGCGCGAAGGCCATCGCGGCGATCGAGGCTGTCAAGGACGCGGTCGGCTTCGAGGAGCTGCTGTACGACGATCAGATCGGCAAGGTCTCCGCGGTCGGCGTCGGCATGCGCTCGCACCCGGGCGTCTCCGCCACGTTCTTCCGGGCGCTGGCCGAGGCCGACGTCAACCTGCAGATGATCTCCACCTCCGAGATCCGCATCTCCGTGATCGTGGGGGCCGACGACGTCGACGCCGCGGTCCGCGCCTCGCACACCGCCTTCGGCCTGGACGCCGCCGAGGCCGCGACGGTCTACGCGGGCACCGGCAGGTAGTCACCGCTGGTTGAGCCGGGCCGGCTAGCCGAACGCCCGTGTCGAAGCCATCCGGGGCAGGACGGTTCATGGACTCGTCGAGGGTGAAGCGCAGGACCTTCCTGGCGGCGCTGGGCATCAGCGCCGTCGGCGCGACGGCCTGCACGCGCGACCCCGCGCCCCCGGTTCCGCCGACGACGCCGCCCCCGCCGAGCCCGACCCCCACCGCCTGGCCGAGCCGGCCCGGCGACTCGCTGTCCGTCGAGGCCGTCGTCTTCGACGGCGCGTTCGGCACCTCCTTCGTGCGCGCGGCGGGAGAGCGGCTGACCCAGCGCTACCCCGGTCTGCGCGTCCGCGTGGAGCCGGTCACCGCCGTCGCCACGGAGCTCGGGCCGCGCTTCACCGCCGACGCCACGCCGCCCGACCTGGTCGGCAACTCCGGGGCCGACGCCCTCCCCATCTCCACCCTGTTCGACGAGCTGCTCCCCCTCGACGGCCTCCTCGCGACGCCCGACGAGGCCGGC
>CAYVWO010000003.1:16851-20704 GCA_964455495.1 uncultured Tessaracoccus sp. | reverse complement strand
TCGGAGAGATCCCCGAGGAGGACCTCGAAGCCGCGCCGGAACCGTCGACGACCGGCAGGTCGCGCTCCCCTACGTCCTCACCGTCTACGGCCTCTGGCATTCGGCCCACCGCCTCGCGGCGGAGGGCTGGACCGTCCCGGCCACCTGGGACGCCATGCTCGACCTCGGCGAGCAGGCCAAGGGGGCGGGCATGGCGCTGTTCGTCTACGGCACGGACGCCGCCGACTACTACCTCGAGCTCGCCGTCTCCTCCGCAATCAAGGAGGGCGGGCACGAGGTGCGGATCGCGCTCGACAACCTGGCCGACGGCGCTTGGGGACACCCCGCGGTGCTCGGCGTGCTGCGCGGGCTCGAGGAGTGCGTGCGAGCCGGGTTCGTGTTGTCGGGCGGCGAGTACCTCGAGGCCCAGCGCGAGTGGGCCCACCGCGGACGCGCGCTGCTGTACCCCGCCGGGTCGTGGATCGCCCGCGAGATCTCCCAGGACGCGCCCGACGACTTCGAACTCGCCGCCGTCCCCGTCCCGACGCTGACGTCGTCGCCCGCGCTGTCGCCCGCGGGCATCCACCTCGCCGCGACCGAGCCGTTCCTCGTCCCCGCACGCGCTGGGAACCCCGACGGTGGTCTCGCGCTGCTCCGCGAGCTCCTCACCCCGGAGGCGGCGGCAGAGTTCTCGCGCGAGAACCTGGTGCCGACGGTGGTGCGCAACTCGGTGCCCGCGGACCTGACGTCGTCGGCGCTCAGGTCGCAGACCAGGATGATCGCCGATGCCGGCGACGACCTGTTCTCGTGGCGGTTCCCCGCCCACTACGGGCTCGGCCCCGAGCTGAACCCCTTGTGGGCGCGGTTCCTCGGCGGAGAGATCGGCGCGGCCACCCTGGCGGAACAGGTCCAGCGGATCACCGACCGGGTTCGCAACGATCCGGCGGTCGAGCGCTACACCGTCAGCTGAGCCGCGCGTCTCTTGCATTCAGTGCCTCCCGGGCCGCGCCCGCGCAGGCTAGGCTGGCCGGGTGATCTTCAAGAGAGTGGGCGAATCGCGCCCGTACCCGGACCACGGCTACACGCAGAAGCAGTGGATCGCGATCGCGCCGCATCAGGTGCGGCTCGACGAGTTGGTCACAACCAAGCGCACCCTAGACCTCGAGGCGCTGCTCGAGGAGGACTCCACGTTCTACGGCGACCTGTTCGCCCACGTCGTCTCCTACCGCGGCGAGATGTACCTCGAGGACGGGCTGCACCGCGCGCTCCGGGCCGCGCTGCAGCAGCGCCAGACGATGCACGCCCGAGTGCTGGAGTTGAGCTGACCCGTGCGCATCTTCCGTCTCATCGCAACCCCCATCATCATGCTCGGCCTGCTGGGAGCGCTCATCTGGGGCGCCATGTGGGGCTGGAAAGAGCTCACGGCCCCGCTCCCGACGCCGACGCCGACGCCGTGCGTGACCATGCCTGCCGACGTCGTCACACCGGAGCAGGTGACGCTCCGCGTCTTCAACGGCGGCTTCACCTCCGGCCTCGCCTCCCGCGAGTCGCAGAAGATGCGCGACGCGGGCTTCACCGTCATCAAGGTCGACAACGTGGACGAGCGCGTCAAGGCCCCCGTCGTGCGGGGCAACAAGCGCGAGGAGCCGTCGATGACGCTCGTGGCCTCGTACTACGAGAACGCCACGCTGGACTTCGACGACCGGGTCGACGGCACCGTCGACCTCCTCCTGGGCAGCGAGAAGCCGGAGCCCGTGAAGAAGCCGCTGAAGGAGGTCGAGACCGGCGGCAGCATCTGCGTGGTGCCGACGAGGACGCCCTCGCCCAGCCCCACCGCCAGCCAGGAGCCCTGAGCGGCGGCCTAGGGAATCGCTCCTAGGCCCGCACCCCGACCGAACCGCGCGACACGACGGTGAAGGGTACCTTCACGACATCCGTCGGGATCGGCGTCCCGCCGTCGATGGCGTCGAGCAGCCGGTCGGTGGCACGCCGGCCCAGCTCGTAGTGCGGGAGCGCGAGGGTTGTCAGGCCCGGCCGTAGCTCCTCGGCAACGTTCTCGCGGTTGTCGATGCTGATCACGGAGACGTCGTCGGGAATCCGGAGCCCCAGGCGCTGCGTCGCGCGGAACACCCCCACCGCATCCAGGTCGTTGAAGGTGAAGATCGCCGTCGGCCGGTCCGGCGCGTCGAGGAGCGGGAGCGCGAGCCCCTCCGCGCTCTCGGACGCCGACGCCGGGTGCTCGGGGCCGGGATCGATCACCCGGCCGGGCGGCAGGCCCGCCTCGCGCAGCGCGGCCTGGAACCCCTCGACCCGCTGATCCCTCGCCAGCCCGTCGGTCGGGTACTCGGTGATGTGGGCGATCCTGCGGTGCCCGTGCTCCAAGAGGATCTGCGTGGCGAGGCGGCCCGCCTGCACGTCGTCGGGCACGAAGGACCCGACGCCGTCGAGCACGGCGTTGAATCCGACCGTCGGCACGGCTCCCGGGAGCCGCCCCGCGTCGAGCAGGCGGTGGTACATCGCGCCCACCAGCATGCCGTCGACCTGCCGGGCCAACAGCTCGGCGATGGCCTTGGTCTGCTGCGTGGGGTCGCCCTCGGTGCCCACGAAGAGGAGCACGTAGTCGCGGTCCCAGGCTGCGTCCTGCAGCCCCTGGACCATGTCGTAGCCCGACGGCGAGGTGAGGATGTTGTCGGTCAACACACCCAGCGTGCGCGTGCTGTTGGTGCGGAGGCTGCGCGCGGCGACGTTGGGCGTGTAGCCGAGGGTCGCCGCGGCCTCGCGGACCCGCTGCACGGTGGCCGGAGGGAACCGGTCGGACGCCTCGTTCAGGATGATCGACACGGTCGCCGAGGAGAGGCCGACCGACGCCGCGACGTCTTTCAGCCTGGCCCTTCCTCGCTGCTCCACGTTTCCTCCAGTTGGCTACTCGAACTTCGTTCGGGTCAGCCTAGTGGTCGTCGGGCCCCAAGGCCCGCACCTCCGGGCCGCCCCCGGCGGGGGCTATTCGTCGAGGCGGATATCGACCGGGTCGAGGATCTCCCCGACGAAGCCGCCGTCGACGGTGTCGCTGAACCCGAGCAGCCGGGACCGGCCGTCGATGTCGACGATCGCGCGCGCCGCGTACAGCGAGTCGTGGCTGACCCGCCGGGCCGCGGCGACGTCCCACGGGCCGAGCGCGCCGCCCTTGCTCGGCATCATCCACACGCCGCTGGGGACGTCGGCGGGCATGCGGGCGGGGTCGTACTGGCCGGAGCCGCAGCAGAAGACGAGGTGGGGGGCGCCGTCCAGCTCGACATACTGCGGCACCTCCATCTGGCCGAACCGGTCGGGCAGCGAAAGGGGCGGCCGGACCTCCCAGCTGTCAAGGTCGGCGCTCCAGGCGTGCCCGAGGACGCCGCGGGAGAACAGGTCGCCGCCGTCCTTGGCGCGGGCCGTGATGAACATGTGCCAGCCGTCGCCGTCGGGATCCGGGAACACCCAGGGGTCGCGGAAGGCCTCGTCGTGCCAGCTGCCGTCGTAGCGCTCGTACCAGCGGGGGTCGGCCTCAAGCAGCGGACCCTCGCCGAACCGCTCCCAGTGGACGAGGTCGTCGGAGTCCGCGCGGCCGATCCGTTGGACGAGGCCGTCGTCGGCCCGGGAGGCCCCGGTGTAGAACAGGTGGTACCGGCCGCTCGGCCCTTGGACGACCGATCCGGTCCAGGTGGTCAGGTCGTCCCAGCCGGGCGTCTCGCGCGGGGCGAGCGCCGTCGGCAGAACGGTCCATTCGCGGTAGTCGGCGCTGACCGCGTGGCCGATCGACGGGTTCCAGTGCCGCAGCTCGGGGTCGCCGAGCGAGCGGTCTGCCTGGAGGAAGAAGAGGTGGTGGGACCCCTGA
>CAYVWO010000003.1:0-16841 GCA_964455495.1 uncultured Tessaracoccus sp. | reverse complement strand
TCCGTGCACGGCCAGGAGTCCCACACCCACTTTTCGGCGAGCCGAAGGGTCATCCCTTGACTCCGGAGGAGGCGATCGAGGAGATGAACGCCCTCTGGAACAGCAGGAACACGATGATCACCGGGATGGTGATCAGGCTGGTGTAGGCCATGATCTGACCCCACGGCGTTCCCTCGGCGGTGCCCGACGCGAAGAAGTACCGAAGTCCCACCTGCACCGGGCGGAGATCCTCCTGCTGGATGACCAGCAGCGGCCACAGGTAGGAGTTCCACTGCGGCAGGAAGGTGAGGATCGCCGACGTCGCGAAGGCCGGCATCGCGAGCGGCGAGATGACCTTCCAGTAGATCTTGAACCAGCCCGCGCCTTCGACGCGCGCCGCCTCGTCCAGCTCCTTCGGGATGGAGCTGTAGTACTGCGTGAACAGGAAGATCGAGAACGCGTTGGCGATGAACGGGATGATCAGCACCTCGAAGCTGTTGTTCCAGCCCCAGTCCAGGGCCACGCCGTCGGGGTAGAACCCGATCCGCGGGAGCTTGGAGATGAGGTAGACCATCGGGATCGCGAAGGTCTCGAACGGCACGATCAGCGTCGCGATGATCGCGCCGAGCAGCACCTTCTTGCCCCGGAAGTTCAGCCGAGCGATCGCGAAGCCCGCCATCGAGTTCACGATCAGGCCGAGGACCACGATGGTCGTCGTGACGATGATCGAGTTCAGGAAGAACCTGGCGACGGGCACCCGGTTGAACACGCCGACATAGTTGTCGAGCGACAGGTCACCGACAGGCAGGAACGCCCGGAAGGTGGTCAGGTCCGAGAGGATCTGGTCCTTCGGCTTGAGGCTCGAGAACAGCATGAACAGCAGGGGCAGGATGAACGTCAGCGCGAGCAGCACCAGCGGGATGTAGCTGAGCCAGCTCTTCTTGCTCGTCTTCTCTTCGGTGGTTGCGGACATGCTCAGTCCTCCTTCGTGAGCGCGCGCTGGATGAGCGCGAACGCCAGGACGATGATGAAGAAGATCAGCGACAAGGCCGACGCGTAACCGACGTCGCCGCGCGCGGAACCCATCTGGATGATGTGGTAGACGAGCGTCGTCGTCGCGTTGGACGGGCCGCCCTGCGTCATGACGTCGATCTGGACGAACAGCGAGAACGCCGCGATCGTGATCGTGATCAGCACGAAGACGAATGTCGGCTTCAGGCCGGGAAGCGTCACATTCTTGAACTGCTCCCACTTGTTCGCGCCGTCGAGCGAGGACGCCTCGTACAGATCATGGTTGATGGTCTGCAGACCGGACAGCCAGATGATCATGTGGAAGCCGACGCCCTGCCAGATAGACATGACGACGACCGCGGGCAGCGCCGTCGACGGCTCGTTGAGCCAGTCGACGTTGAACCCGAACAGTGCGTTGATCAGGCCGTCCTTCTGGTACATGAACTTCCAGAGCATGGAGACCACGACCATCGAGGTGACCACGGGCATGAAGAACATGACGCGGAACGCCGTGATGCCGCGCAGCTTCTGGTTGACGAGCAGCGCGAGCACCAGCCCAAGGCCGCCCTGGATCGGCACCACCAGGAACACGAAGATCATGATGTTGCGCAGCGCCGCCCAGAAGGTGGGATCGGCGGTGAGCGCGCGCACGAACTGGTCGAACGCGACGAACTCCGCGGGCCGGGCCGAGCCGAGCCTCGAGTTGGTGAAGCCGAGCCCGAACGACATGAAGACGGGCACGGCGATGAACGCGATCATCAGGATTGCGGCGGGGAGCACGAACAGGTAGCCCGCGCGGCGCTCCTGCTTCAGGCTCTTGGAGCCCGACTTAGGCGCCGAAGCGACAGATGAGGACATCGTTGATCCTTCCTATCCGGAGGGTGGGACGGGGATCGTTCCCCGCCCCACCGTCGGAGGTCACTTGTTGTAGCCGGCCGACTTGATGTCGGTGTCGACCTCGGACACGGCCTGGTCGAGGGTCCCCTTCGGGTCGGAGCCGTTGACGATGTCACGCAGCGCCTTGTCGAAGATGCGGCTGATCACCGGGTAGGCCGGGGTGGGCGGGCGCACCAGGCCGTTCGCCTCCGTGATCTGTGCGGCGATCTGCGCCGGCTTGTCGGGGCCGAAGAAGCCCTTCTCGGTCTGCTCCCACGCGGTCGTGGTGGCGGGGATCAGCGACGTGACGTCGGAGAACTGCGCGATGTACTTGTCGTCCATGGTGAACTTCAGGTACTCGAGCGCGCCGGTCTTCTGGGCGTCGGAGCAGCTGTTGGTCAGGCTGTACTGCCACGAGCCGACGCCGGCCTTCGACCCGGCGCCGAAGTCGGGCGCGGGGATCATCAGCAGGTCGTCGTAGACCTCGGAGTTCTCGGAGAGGGCCCAGACGCCGTTGTACTGCAGCGCCACCTTGCCCTCCTTGAACTCGGTGCGGTCCTGCGCGTTCGACTTCGGCGCGTAGCCGTCGGCGAACTGGGCCTGGAACCACTCGGCGAACTTGACCGACTCGGGACCGTTGAGGACGCCGTCGGCGCTCTCGAACGTGTTGCGGTCGATCAGGTCGCCGCCGAAGCTCTGCATCAGCGGAGCGTAGGCGTAGGGCCACCACTCGTCGGCCCAGCCCGGGCCCCAGTCGATGACGTACTCGTAGTCGCCGGTGTCCTTGAGCTTCTTCTGGATGTCGGCGAACTCCTCGGCCGTCCAGGGCTGCTCGACGGTGGGCACGCGCGCGCCGACCTTCTCGAGGATCGAGGAGCGGGTGAAGATCAGCGTGGTGGCATCCCAGTAGCCGACGCTGTAGATCTGGCCGTCATAGCGGCCGACGGTCGACGGCAGGAAGTTCTCGACGTCGGCGTCGGTCAGGCCGGACGGCACGAGCCACCCGTTCCATGCCCAGTTCGGCATGATCGGGCCGTCGACGTCGAGGATGCACGGCAGGTCGCCGGAGGCCGCGGCGCCCTGGACCGAGTCGTTGTAGGCGGCCTGCGGGAAGTCCTGGCGGACCACCTCGTACTTGTCCTGGGACCCGTTGAAGTCCTCGATCATCGAGGCGATGACCTTCATCTCGCCCTCGTTGCCCGCGGAGTGCGTCCACATGGTCATCTGGGTCTTGCCGGCCTCGCCGCCCCCGCCCTCGGGGTTCTTCGCCTGCTGGCTGCAACCGGCCAGCATCAGGGGCCCCACCACGGCCAGCGCGGCCAGGGCCTTCGTCTTCTTCGACAGCATCGTCGTGTCCTTTCGGTTCGGGGAGGACACGCCGTCCTCCTGGGCGGGAGGCTAACACTAGTTAAACCATTTAGTAAATGGTTTAACTGCGGCCGTTACCAAACCGTGATGATCCCGAACCCGTCCGGGGACGCGGATCGGGCCCTGGTCTTCAAGACCAGGGCCCGATCGCTTCGGCGGTGATGGAGGGATTTGAACCCCCGGTAGGTTGCCCTACTCTCGCTTTCGAGGCGAGCTCTTTCGGCCGCTCAGACACATCACCGTGTTCCATATTACCGACGCGCGCAGGCCGAGGCGAATCGGCATGCACCCCTCCGGGCGCGCGGGGAGCGGCGACCGTGCCGGGGACCCCCTAGAGTTGGCCGGTGCGCGATTTTCAGGCACTCCTCAAGCGTCCCGGCCTCGGGTTGGTGATCACCACCCAGTTGATCGCCCGTTTTCCCGCGGGCATGTACTCCCTCGGCATCCTCATGCTGGTCGAGCACCGCATGGGAACGTATACGGCCGCGGGCCTTGTCCTGGCCGCGTTCTCGGTCGGCACGGCCGTCGCCGGGCCCGTCGTGTCGCGGCAGCTCAGCCGCTTCGGGACCACGCAGGTCCTGTTGGTCACGTTGGCGATCTCCGTCGCCGCCATCGTCGCACTCGTCCTCGCCCCGCTCCCCTTGCCCGGGATGATGGCGCTCGGGGCCGTCGGCGGGGCGGCGATGCCCCCCGTGGTGCCCGCCGTACGGACGCTGTACCCGCACCTGGCTCCGTCGCACCTGATCACGCCCCTGTTCAACCTCGACGCGGCGCTGCAGGAGCTCATCTGGGTGATCGGGCCGGTGGCGATCACGCTGCTGGTCGCCGGCCTCGGGACGACGACGGCGCTGCTTGTCGTCGCGGGCATCCAGGTCGCGGGCGGGGTGGTGTTCGCGCTCGTGCCGATGGTCAGGAACACGAAGATCCCGGCCACGGGCCGGCGGCTGGGCGGGGTCATGCGCAACCGCTCCGTCGTGCTGATGGTCGTCACCTCGCTGCTGCTCATCGGCGGCTTCGCGGCCATGGAGGCCGCCGTCGTCGCCACCTTCGGCGAGGGCTCGCTGTCGGCCGGTCTCGCCCTGGCGATCTGCTCGGTCGGCTCGCTGTTCGGAGGCCTGTACGCGGGCAACCGACAGCTGACGCGGTGGTCGCTGGCCATCAGGATGAGCGTGGTCGCGCTCGGCTTCGGCGCCGCCGTCGCGCTCACGGAGGGCTTCTGGGGCCTCTCGCTCGCGCTGTTCGTCGCCGGCCTCGGGTGCGCGCCCGCGCTGGCGGCCGTGTCGTCGGTGATCGCCAGCAGCGTCGACTTCGCCGACACCGCGGAGGCCTACGGCTGGGTCGGCACCGGCCAACTGCTTGGCGCCTCGGTGGGCTCGGCCGCGGCCGGAATCGCGATCGACCACGTGGGCGGAACCGGCGGCCTGACGGTCAGCCTCGTGGTGGTCGCGCTATCGGTCGTCGTCGCGATCGTCTTCAGGCACGCCCAGCCCGATCTCAGGGCCCCGATCGCCGGCCACTGACCGCCGCGCGCGCAGCTGCGCAGGTTCGGTTGGCCGTGCATATGGCGAGGGAACCTGCGCAGGTCTACGTACGGCGGGCGGCGAAGAACCGCTCGAGCGGGGCCGCGCACTCGTCGGCGAGGACCCCGGTGACCACCTCCGGGCGGTGGTTCAGGCGCGGGTCGCGCACGACGTCCCACAGCGACGACACGGCCCCGGCCTTGTCGTCGAACGCGCCGAACACGAGGCGAGCCAGCCGCGCGCCGACGATGGCCCCGGCGCACATCGTGCAGGGCTCGAGCGTGACGACCAGGGTGCAGCCCTCCAGACGCCACTGGCCCACGGCCTCGGCGGCGCAGCGGATGGCGACCACCTCGGCGTGCGCCGTCGGGTCGCCATGGAGTTCGCGCTCGTTGCCGGCGCGGGCGAGGACCTCGCCGTCGGGTCCGAGGATCACGGCGCCGATGGGAACGTCGTCGTGGGCGGCGGCAGCCTCGGCCTCGGCGAGCGCCAGCCGCATCGCGGGGTGCCAGCGAGTGCCCACGAGCGTCCAACCTTCCGCGCCAGTTCCGGAAACAAAAAGAGCCCCGGCCGAAGCCGGGGCGCCTGGCGCGCTCGGAGGGACTCGAACCCCCAACCTTCTGATCCGTAGTCAGATGCTCTATCCGTTGAGCCACGAGCGCTTGGGCGAAAAGTAACTATACAGGCCTTTCGAAGGCGACGGCAAAACGAGGGCCTCGGGAGCCCGCCGGACCCGGCATCGCCCCTGGTCAGGGCCCCTCGTTCGCCTCCGGCGCAACACCCGGCCGCGGGTTCGCGGCGCGCCCGCGAGGGATGAAAGGATGGTGCCGTGACAGCTATCTGGGCCCATCGCGGCGCGAGCGCCTACGCCCCCGAGAATACGATCCCCGCCTTCGAGTTGGCCCTGAGCATGGGCTCAGACGGCATCGAGCTCGACGTCCAACGAAGCGCGGACGGCCAACTCGTCGTCATCCACGACGCGACGATCAACCGCACCTCCAACGGCGTCGGCAAGGTGGTCGACCTGACCTTCGACGAGCTGCGCCGGTGCGACTTCAGCAACGGCTTCGCGGGGCGGCGCAACGTCAAGATCCCGACGCTGCGCGAGGTTCTCGAGCTGTGCCAGCCCACGAACGTCGTGGTCAACGTGGAGCTGAAGCACGGCGCCGAGCTGTACCCCGGCCTGGAGGACGACGCGCTGCGCGTCGTCCGCGACGCCGGCATGCTCGACCGGGTGGTCTTCAGCTCTTTCAACCACTACTCGCTCGCGAACCTCCGCGGGCGGGTCGGCCCCGAGAGCCTCGCGCTGCTGATCTCCGACGGGCTCTACGAGCCGTGGCTGTACGCGAAGTCGTTCGGCGCGGGCGCGATCAACCCCGACTACCGGGCGCTGCAGACCCCGGGGTACGTCTGGTACGCCCACGAGGCGGGAATCGAGGTGAACACGTGGACCATCAACAACGAGGACACCGCCCGCTGGGCGGCCGGCCTCGGGGTCGACGCGATCATCACGAACCTCCCCGACCAAACCGCCGACGCCCTCCGCTACCAGCGGCATCGCTAAGCTCGCGGCCATGACCAACCCGTTCCGGCCCGAGCTGTGGACGCCCGTCGAGGGCTTCGACTTCACCGACATCACCTATCACCGCGCCAACGACGTGCCCGCGGTGCGGATCGCGTTCGACCGCCCGGAGGTGCGCAACGC
Source organism: uncultured Tessaracoccus sp. (assembly GCA_964455495.1). Lineage (GTDB taxonomy): Bacteria > Actinomycetota > Actinomycetes > Propionibacteriales > Propionibacteriaceae > Arachnia. Next base: position 10,382 of record CAYVWO010000003.1, on the reverse strand, counting down.
GTTCCGGCCGCACACCGTCGACGAGCTCTACCGGGCGCTGGAGCACGCGCGGACCTCGTCCGACGTCGGGTGCGTGCTGCTCACCGGCAACGGCCCGTCCGAGAAGGACGGCGGGTGGGCGTTCTGCTCCGGCGGCGACCAGCGCATCCGCGGGCGCGCCGGGTATCAGTACGCGGAGGGCGAGACGGCCGAGTCGGTCGACGCGGCGAAGCTGGGCCGGCTGCACATCCTCGAGGTGCAGCGGCTCATCCGGTTCATGCCGAAGGTCGTGATCGCGCTCGTCAACGGCTGGGCGGCGGGCGGCGGGCACTCGCTACACGTCGTCGCCGACCTCACGCTCGCGTCGCGCGAGCACGCGAAGTTCAAGCAGACCGACGCCGACGTCGGCTCCTTCGACGCCGGGTACGGCTCCGCGTACCTCGCCCGCCAGGTGGGCCAGAAGTTCGCGCGCGAGATCTTCTTCCTCGGCGACGTCCACGACGCCGAGGACGCGCACCGCATGGGCATGGTGAACCGCGTCGTCGACCACGAGCGCCTGGAGGACGTCGGCCTGGAGTGGGCGGCGAAGATCTGCGGCAAGTCGCCGACGGCGCAGCGCATGCTGAAGTACGCGTTCAACGCGATCGACGACGGCCTCGTCGGCCAGCAGATCTTCGCCGGCGAGACGACGAGGTTGGCGTACATGACCGACGAGGCGGTCGAGGGCCGCGACTCGTTCCTGGAAAAGCGCGCCCCCGACTGGTCGAGGTTCCCGTACTACTACTGACCGAGGTACCAGACAGGACGCTCACAGAGGCTTTGCTCGGGGTGATCGGCCCAGTAAACTGAACCCACTGGGATCGACCTCCGGGCCGTGTCCCACGCCCTAAACGGGTAATACCCCAGATAGCGGCCGCGACGATCCCCCGGAGGAGGCGACGATGACGATCCAAGAAATGCCGGTCGAGGTGCTTCACGAGATGGTGCACGAGAGCACCATCTCGTCCGCGCGCCTCGAGGGCCGCGAGATTCCGGCCGATTATGTCCGACCCGCCAAGGTGCAGGACTTCCTAGACAGCATCCTGTCCAAGGACTGATGATTCCCTTCACCCCCGGATACGGCGAGACCGAAGCCTCAGAGGAGGAGCGCCAGGCGCTCACTCCACGCGCCCTCGAGGTACTCGGCGAGCCCGTGCTCAAGGCCGCCCTGTACGACATCGAGCAGGCCCTCCAGGATCGTGTCGGCTCGGCACTGTTGGACGAGGTACGATCCGGAGCATTGGCGCTCGACGGCATGCTCACCGACCACTTCGTTCGAGGCCTACACCGTCGGCTATACGGCGATATCTGGGAGTGGGGCGGCAGGTTCCGTCTCCTCCAGACCAACATTGGGATCGCACCAGAGCAGATCGCCGTCCAGCTCCGCTCCGAGATGGACAACCTGCGCTACCGCTGGGCGGAAATCCACGACGTCGACCCGAAGACGCTCGCGCTCCTCACCCACGCCGCGGTAGTTCGGATTCACCCGTTCGTCGACGGCAACGGCCGAGCGACCCGGTTGCTTGCCGATCTGGTTCTCGCCGCAGCGGCACCCGGCGACATTGCCCACTTCGATTGGGACATCGACCGGCGCGACTACGTCGCCGCCTTGGTGCACTATGACAACGCGCGCGACATCACCCCGTTGGTTGAGCTCATCCACGTCGCATCGGCCTAGCCGCAGGACAGGCGAACGGTCCCCTACCCCCAGACCGTGAGGGCAAGCACCGCCGCGGAGAGGACCATCTCGACGGCGCCGATGGCGGCGGGGCGCGGGGGCGACTTCGGCATGAACCACGACCTCGCGACCAGCGCGAGGGCGAAGATCAGCCACGGCCAGGTGAACCAGCCGGTGGTGAACGCCAGCACCATCATCCACAGCAGGATGGTGTGGAAAAGCAGCGAGCGCCCCGCCGACTTCGGGTTGTTGCGTTCCCTGATCAGCGCCTTCACATGGAAGACCGTGCCGACGAAGTAGGCGGTGATCACCGCCATCGCGGCCCATTCCGACGGCGTGGGCGACGGCGTACCGGGCGCCAGCCGCAGCACCGCCATCAGGCCGCACGACGCGACGATGGTCAGCACCCCGCTGAGCGCGGCGCGCTCGCGCTTGGTGTTCGCCAACCACAGCGAGACGCCCACCAGCACCGCGTACACCGGCACCCATACCAACAACGACCAGCCCTTGAACCACAGCGTCGCGAGGCCGAGGGCGCCCGCGATCGCTGCGTAGGTGACGACCGCCGGGTAGTAGGTGGGGCGACGGCGCGGCGCCGCCTTCAGCGCGAGCACCGCGGCGCTGAACGCGAAGTAGCCGACGAGCCACGTCAGCCCGAGGGTGACGTCTCCGAGGTCCAGCGGCCGCACGCGCGCGGACAGCGCCAGCCCCGCCAGGAACGGCACGACGATCATCGCCCACGCCCCGTGCTGCTGCGGCACCCAGCCCGCGGGCTTCCTCTTCGTCGGCTTGGGTGCCGTCACTCCGCGAGGCCGTAGAGCCGATCGCCCGCGTCGCCCAGGCCGGGAACGATGTAGCCGACGTCGTTCAGCCGCTCGTCCACCGACGCGACGACCAGCGTGCACGGCACCTCGAGGCCGGCAAGCAGCCCCTTCAGCTTCTCGATGCCTTCCGGGGCGGCGAGGAGGCAGATGCAGGTGATGTCGTCGGCGCCGCGGTCGACGAGGAACTGGACGGCGCCGCCCAGCGAGCCGCCGGTTGCAAGCATCGGGTCGAGCACGTAGCACTGGCGCCCGGACAGGTCCTTCGGCAGCCGCTCCGCGTAGGTCATCGGCTCGAGCGTGACCTCGTCGCGGATCATGCCGAGGAACCCGACCTCCGCCGTCGGCACCAACCGCAGCATGCCGTCGAGCATGCCGAGGCCGGCGCGCAGGATCGGCACCACCAACGGCGCGGGCGACGCGAGCTTGGTGCCCGTCGTCGGCGCGACGGGGGTCTCGATCTCGTGATCGACGACGCGCACCCCGCGCGTCGCCTCGTAGGCCAGCAGCGTGACGAGCTCCTCGACGAGCCGACGGAACACCGGCTGCTCCGTGTGACGGTTCCGCAGGAGCGTGAGCTTGTGATCGACGAGCGGATGGGTGACGACGGTTACTTCCACGGTCCAACTCTCGCACACGGACCAGGCGCCGCGCGGCGGGGACGGCAGACGGGCCAGCGCGATCTCCCCCTCCTGGTGTGTCGCGGACTCGGGCATGCAAGGATGGGGACCAATGCCGCCGCGTGGAAGGAGAGGGCCGTGGACGTGTTCGACGAGGACGCTGAGCCGTTCGACCTGAAGGACGACGCGGACGTGGAAGAAGACGACTACGAGGACGACCTCGAAGAGGCAACGGAGGACGATGTCGACCTCGTCGTCGCGCTGTACCGCGAGGACGGCAAGGCCACCGCTGTGCCCCTCGACTTCGACCTCGCCAACGACCTCGACGAGCTGATCCGCCAGCTGGGCAGGCTCCCCGGCGACTCCGGCGCCGACGGCTGGGTGTCCATCGGCGGCGAGTTCTTCGTGCTCTGCCGGGTCCGCGGCCGCACCGTCGAGGTGCTGCTCTCGGACGCGACGGCCGCCAACGACTGGCCGATCGCCCGCGACGTCGTCGACTACCTGAACGCCGAGCTCCCGGACGAGGACGACGACCCGTCCCCGCTGGGCGACCTCGAGATGTACGCGGCCAGCGGCCTGCGCGCGTTCGAGTTGGAGGCCATCGCGACCGACTACGACGAGGACTCCGACGTGCTGCTCGGCCAGATCGCCAAGCGGCTGAAGATGTCGGCGGAGTTCGAGCGCGCCGCGGAGTCGTTCGACGACTAGGCGATGTCGCATTCCTGCTAGATAACGCGCGCGCCGTGCGGCATGCTGGGGTGCATGCACACCGACCGGGACGCCTGCCTCCACGCCATCGCGGCCAAGGACGCGCGCTTCGACGGGCTGTTCTTCACCGGCGTGACGTCGACCGGCATCTACTGCCGGCCCTCGTGCCCCGCGCGCACGCCCGCGCCCGGCAACGTCGAGTTCGACCCCACGGCCGCGGCGGCGCAGCTCGCCGGATTCCGGGCGTGCAAACGCTGCATCCCCGGCGCGTCGCCCGGGTCGCCCGAGTGGGACGTCCGCGGTGACGCCGTCGCGCGCGCGGTGCGACTGATCGACGACGGCGTGGTCGACCGCGAGGGCGTCCCCGGCCTTGCCGCGCGGCTGGGATACTCCGTCCGCCAGGTGCAGCGGCTCCTCTCCGACGGCGCGGGCGCGGGACCGCTCGCCCTGGCGCGGGCGCGGCGCGCGCAGTCGGCGAGGACCCTGATCGAGGCGACCGATCTGCCGCTGGCCGACGTCGCGTTCGCGTCCGGCTTCGACAGCGTCCGTTCCTTCAACGACACCCTGCGGGCCGCGTACGCCGCCACCCCGACCGAGCTGCGGCGGCGTCGTCGGGCCTCCCGCCGCGAGGCCGGCGACCCGCCCCCCGCGCTCGACGGCGGGCTCACCTTCGTCGACGTCACGCTCGCGGCCAGGGAGCCGTTCTGCCCGTGCAACGTGTTCGGGCACCTCATCGCGACGAGGATCGACGGCGTGGAGGCATTCGCCGACGGCGCCTACCACCGCACGCTGCGGCTCCCCGTCGGCTGGGGCGTGGCGTCGCTCGCGCCCGCGCCGCGCGGGGTCCGGGCCCGGGTGGGCCTCACGGACGTCTCCCAGCTCCCGACCGCCGTCGCCCGGCTGCGCCGCATGCTCGACCTCGACGCCGACCCCGCGGCGGTCGACGCCCACCTCTCCCTCGACCCCACGCTCGCGCGGCTGGTCGCCGCCCATCCGGGGAGGCGGATCCCGCGCGGCGTCGACGGGGCGGAGACGGCGATCAAGATCGTGCTCGGGCAACAGGTCTCGACGGCGGCCGCACGCACGCACGGCGCGCGGCTCGTCGCCGCCGTCGGCACCCCGGTCGACACCGGCGTCCCCGGGCTGACCCACCTGTTCCCGGAGCCGTCCGCGATCGCGGAGGCCCCCGACGAGGTGTTCGCCTTCCCCCGCTCCCGCCGCGACACGCTGCGCCTGCTCGCCACCGTCCTCTCCGACGGCACCCTGGACCTCGGGCCCGGCGCCGACCGGGAGGAGGCGAGGGCGGGGCTCCTCGCCTGCAAGGGGATCGGGCCGTGGACCGTCGAGATGGTCGCCATGCGCGCGCTCGGCGACCCCGACGCGTTCCCCGCCACCGACCTCGGCGTCCTGCGGTCCGGCCCTGAGCTCGGCGTCGCCGACCTCGCCGACCTCGCCGGCCGCGCCGACGCCTGGCGCCCCTGGCGCTCGTACGCCACCCAGCACCTGTGGGCGCTCACGCCCCACGCCGTCAACACCGTCCCGGGCCTGCCCGGGTGTCAGGAGACCTCATGAAACACAGCGTCCTCGGTACCCCCATCGGGCCGCTCACCGTCGTCGAGCACGACGGCGCCCTCGTCGGCGTCTACATGGAGGGCCACAAGCCCTTCCCCACCTACGACCTCGGCCCGCTCGTCGACGACGCCCTCCCCGCCGCCTCCGCGCAGCTGACCGAGTACTTCGACGGCGAACGCCACGCGTTCGACCTGCCGCTCGCTCCCGTCGGTACCGCGTTCCAGCGCTCCGTGTGGGGCCTGATCGCCGCCATCCCCTTCGGCGAGACCCGCACCTACGGCGAGCTCGCCACCGCGCTCGGCCGCCCGTCGGGGGCCCGCGCCGTCGGCACCGCCACGGGCCGCAACCCGATCAGCATCGTCGTGCCTTGTCACCGCGTCGTCGGCTCGACGGGTCGGCTGACGGGCTACGCGGGCGGGGTCGAGCGCAAGGCCTTCCTCCTAGGCCTCGAGTCCCACGCGCTCCTTGAGCCGCTCCCCGGCGCGTAGCGCCCGGAGCGCGTCGAAAGTCCTTACCCCAGGCCACGGAGCAGCCCGAGGGCCTCTTCCGCGCGGTCTGAGGGGACCAGCAGGTGGTCGTGGTAGTAGCCGGCCAGCATGTTGCAGGGGATGCCCGCGTCGGCGAGCGCCGACGACACCGCCGCGGTCAGCCCGACGGCCTCCAGCGACGAGTGCACCTCCAGCGTGATCCACGCGAACACGGCCTCCAAGCCCAATCCCGCGGCCTCGGCGTCGAGCCTGCGCAGCACGAGCGTCGCGCCCTCTCGCTCGACGATCCGCGCCTCCGCGGGTAGGTCGCGTTCCGTCGTCACAAACACGAACTCGCCATCGCGCACTTTCGCGCTGAGCCCGCTCGGCAGCGCCGTCAGGTCCCCCTCGCCGGTCACGCGCAGCCCATAGACCGTTCCTTGAGCCGGGCGCACGCCTGGCTCAGAGAGCAGCTGAGCCCCCGGGTGTCCGGGGGCTCAGGGTGCGCTGGCGGAGGTGGCGGGATTTGAACCCGCGATGGGGTTGAAGCCCCAAACCCGCTTAGCAGGCGGGCGCCATAGACCGTACTAGGCGACACCTCCAGTGCCGGACCAGCGTAGCCGAGCGGCCCGCGGCCCGGCAAACGACCTTCGGTCGCGCGTACACTTGCCGGGGCAGGAGGCAATCTATGACGGACGAACAGGAACCGCGGCGCGGCGCGCCCGACGACATCTTCCGGTCAAGAGGCGACGCTCCCCCAAGCTTCGGCCTCCCCTCCGAACAGCCGTGGACGGCCTCGCCCGCGCGCGCCATGTACGACGTCCCCGTCTACGACTACCGGCCCGCGCACGCCGACGTCCCCGCCCCGGACCCGAAGCGCCACTCGCTCCGGGAATCGTTGCTGCTCACCCTCGCCTCGACGCTGCTGCCCGGCTCCGGCCTGCTCGGAGCCCCGCAGCGAGGGCTGAAGATCCTCGGCGGCACCACCGCCGCCGTGTCCCTTGGCGTCCTCGGGGTCCTCGGCTACAAGGCGGTCAAGGATCAGTCCGGGCTCGCGAAGCTCGCCGCCTCGGAGGGCTTCCTCAGCGCAGCGACCCCGATCCTTGCCGCGCTCGCCGTGCTGTGGGTGACGCTGGTCCTCGTCACGCACCTGGCGACGCGCCCGGCCCGGCTGACCGACGGCCGACGCCTGGTCGCCGCCGTGGTGGTCACGGCGCTCGCGTTCGCGACCGCCGCGCCGACCGCTCTCGCCGCCCGCTACACCCGCGACGCCTCGCTCATGCTGGACAGTGTGCTGCCCGACGTCACCGAGGTCGTCGCCACCCGGCGCCCGACCCTGAACACGCAGGGCCCCGACCCGTGGGACGGCATCCCGCGCGTCAACATCCTGCTGCTCGGCGCCGACGGCGACAAGTCCCGCGAGGAAAACGTCACCAAGTACGGCATCCGCACCGACACCATCATGGTGGCCTCCATCGACACTCAGACCGGCGACACCACGCTGGTCCAGGTCCCCCGCAACGTGCAGTTCACCCCGTTCCCGGAGGGCACGGAGATGCACGAGGCGTTCCCCTACGGCTTCCGCGGCGAGGTCGAGGCCGACTTCTACGTCAACTCCATCTGGGAGCACGTCGAGGGGGGCAGGAAGGACCTGTTCCCGGACAGCACATACCCCGGGGCCGAGGCCCTGAAGCAGGGCGTCGAGGGCATCACCGGCCTGTCGATCGACTACTTCATCATGCTGAACATCGACGGGCTGAAGAAGCTGATCGACGCCATGGGCGGCGTCACCGTCAACATCAACCCGGTCCCCGACTGGCCCGGCCTGGCCATCGGCGGCGACACCGCCCGGCGCATCAGGCCCACGGAGTTCCTGACGCCCGGCCCCGATCAGCACCTCGGTGGCCGCGACGCCATGTGGTACGCCCGCAGCCGCTGCAACACCGACGACTACAACCGCATGGCGCGGCAGTCCTGCCTCGTCAACGCCATCATCGACCAGGCGAACCCGCAGACGCTGCTGACGAGCTTCGAGCCGATCGCGGCCGCCTCGGCCGACATCCTCACCACCGACATCCCGCGCCAGGACCTGAGCGGCTTGATCGACCTCGCCTTCCGCGTGAAGGACGAGGGAACCGTGCGCCGCCTCGTGTTCACCAACGGCACCAACGGCTACTCGTACAACCACCCCGACTTCGAGGCGATGCGCGCTAACGTCGCGAAGGCGATCGCCCCCAAGCCCGAGAAGACGGCCAAGCCGACCAAGACGGCGGACACGGAGACCGAGTCGTCGACGCCCGCGGCCTCGTCCGATCCCGCGCAGGACGTCGCCGACGCCTGCGCCTACAACCCGGAGTAGCCTTTCGACGCGCGCCGCGTCGCTTCGCTCCTAGAGCGCGGCTCAAGGAGCGGGATCGCTCACAGGCGGGACTGCCGCAGCCGCGCCGTCGCGTCGGCCAGGACGTCGTCGACGAGCGCGCGCTCGCGGCCGGGGAACAGCAGGTGCGTGCGGCGCACCGCGCCGTGATAGATCGTGACGTGGCCGCCGTCCTCGGAGACGGTCAGCTTCGTGACGTCGATCCACCTTCCACTCTGCTCCGCGTCGAGGCCGCGCACGGCATAGCCGTCGTCGTCGAACACGAGCCGGACCGCGAGCCTGCTCATGGAGACGAAGGCCGCCACCAGGAGCGCGACGCCCACGGCAAGCAGTAGGCCGCCGAGCACCGCCACCGCCGCGTGCCAGCTCGACGCCAGCGCGCCGACGAGGAGGAGCGCTCCCGCGAGCGCGGCGACGGCGGCGATCACGAACGCGCGGACGGGCGGACGTGGCTGGATCAGGTAGGTGCTCTCGGCCATGCGCAGAGCCTACCGCCGTCCACTACCATGGGAGCGCACTGGCGAGGTCGCATAGTGGACTAGTGCAGCCGCCTTGAAAGCGGCCGAGGGGCAACTCTCCGTGGGTTCGAATCCCACCCTCGCCGCCAGTTCAGGTCGGGTCTACTCGCCGCGTCCGGAGTTTTGCGCACAACCCGGTCGTCTGTGCTCGATCGGGCAGGACGGGCATGGTTACGCGTCAGGACTCTGGGTGCGCTCGGTAGAGAGGAGGGATCGGTGCCGCCGAAGTCGCCGCTCCCGCCGCGCCACGGGCTGCAGGCCGCCTGGGTGCGCACGCCGGACCGAGACCCGAGCGCCCCCGCTCCCTGGCCGACGATGCGCGACTGGCTGGTCGTCAAGCTCGCGCCGACGCCCGAGGAGGTCGACGAGTTGCTCGCCGCCGGGCAGTTCGTCGACGACCGCGGCCGCCCGTGGACCGGGCGCGAGCCGTACCGCCCACACACCTTCGTCTGGTTCCACAGGACGCTGCGCGACGAGCCGGAGGCGCCCGGCGAGCTGACCGTCCTCTACCGCGACGACCGCATCGTCGTGCTCGACAAGCCGCACTTCCTCGCCACCATCCCGCGAGGGAGGCACGTGGTGCAGAGCGCCGTCGTGAAGGCCCGCCAAGGACTCGGCCTGCCGGAGCTTTCCGCGGCGCATCGCCTCGACCGCGGGACCGCGGGCGTGCTGCTGATGACGACAGAGCGACGGTGGCGCGCGCCGTACCAGTCGGTGTTCGCTGAGCGACTTGCCACCAAGACGTACCGCGCGATCGCCCCCGACGACCCGCGCCTCGCCTTCCCGCTCCGCGTCGAGTCGCACCTGGTCAAGCGCGTCGGAACCCTCCAGGCGGAGACCCTCGACGCGCCGCCGAACGCCTTCACCGAGATCGACCTGATCGAGCGCCGGGGCGGCCTCGCGCTGTACGAGGCCCGCCCGCTGACGGGCAAGACGCACCAGATCAGGGCGCACTTCCACCAGCTGGGGCTCCCGCTGCTCGGCGACCCGCTGTACCCGGACGTCTCGGAGGTCGAGGTCGACGACTTCCGCACCCCTTTGCGCCTTCTCGCCTACCGCCTGGAGTTCGTCGACCCCGTCGACGGCGCCCCGCGCCGCTTCACCTCGGCGCGCGAGCTGGAGTGGTAGCCGCGGTCAGGCGGTGCACTTCACCGCGGCGTCGAGCGTCGACTCGGGGATCGCGGCGGTGCCTCCGAGGGCGACGACCCGCGTCGGCCGCAGCGCGCGGACGTACTCGCACTCCTTCTGGCCGAGCCCGGAGGCGCGTGCGAGCAGGATCGGGCCGTCCGTGACGGTCCCGGCGGCGATCGCGTCGACGAAGACCGAGCCGTTGGCCAGGTAGACCGACCTCGCCCCGTCGGGGAAGGCGCGCTTGGCGATGGCGAGGGCGGTCTCGAAGCGGTCCGCGCCGGCGATAGGGGTCGTCGGGTGGACGACGTCGTTTCCGCCCAGCGCGTAGGCCGTCGTCGGACCCAGCTTGGCCAGCCGGCCGATCTCGGCGCGCGCGGCGTCGAGCGGGCCACGGCCCGGCTTCACCAGCAGCACCGGGCCATCGGTGAGCACGCCGCCGACGACGCCGTCCGGGCCGCCCAGCCTCGCGTCG
>CAYVWO010000002.1:9080-25820 GCA_964455495.1 uncultured Tessaracoccus sp. | reverse complement strand
CCGGCTCGCCGCGCAGCACGGCGACGTCACTCAACGCATCCCCGCCCAGCGCCAGCCTCGTGCTTTCATGGCGCGGCGCTGGTGATGGCGGGTTGAGATAGCGAAGGTGCTCCTGGCTTGGGACAATGGAACTGTTCTACGGTTCAAAGTCTCAAGACAAGGAGCACCTTCGAGGTGAAGACTACCGGCTTGTATCCCAGGGTTCATGTCGATACCGCGAAGGTGACCGCGGTCGGTCAGGCTGGAGGGGTCCTGCTGATCGAGACGATCCGCGCCGCAGGCCTGGACCTGGCCCTGTCGGAGGCGCTGTCCGGGTGGCGGAAACCCACGGCGACGCATGACCCAGGCAAGATCGTCATGGACCTCGCCTTGTCTCTGGTCCTGGGTGGTGAAGCGTTGAGTGACATCGCCGTCCTGCGGGCCGAGCCCGCCGTCTACGGCCGTGTGGCCTCGGACCCGACGGTGTCGCGCCTGATCACGACGCTGGCCCAGGATCCGGACAAGGCGATCAAGGCGATCGGTGTGGCGAGGCAGCAGGCCCGAGCCAGGGTCTGGGGCCTGGCCGGGAAGCATGCCCCTGACCACGGCACCTCCGTGGAGGATCCGTTGATCATTGATCTGGACGCGTCACTGATCACCGCGCACTCGGACAAACAGCACGCGGCACCCACGTTCAAACGCGGGTTCGGGTTCCATCCCCTCCTCGCGTTCGCTGACCACGGACCCGAAGGAACCGGGGAATGCCTGGCCGCCCAGCTTCGGCCCGGCAACGCTGGTTCGAACACCGCTGCCGATCACATCACCGTCACCCAACAGGCGTTGCAGCAACTCCCAGGCTCCAATCCGCGGCCCGGGCGTCGGGTCCTGATCAGAACTGACGGGGCCGGCGGCACCAAAGACTTCACCGCCTGGCTCACGACTCGCCGGGTGTCCTACTCGGTTGGGTTCACGCTCCCGATGGACACCGCCGCCCTCTACCGGCAGATCCCCGAACATGTCTGGTCACCGGCCCTGGGCAGCGACGGCGGTATCCGGGATGGAGCCGACGCTGTCGACTTCACCGGACTACTCGACCTTGCTGGCTGGCCTGACGGGATGAGAGTGATCGTCCGCCGGGAACGGCCCCACCCCGGAGCACAACTGCGTTTCGACGATGTCGACGGCTACCGGCTGACAGCATTCGCGACCAACACCACAACCGGCACCCTGCAAGCCCTGGAACTGCGGCATCGCCGCCGGGCCCGCTGCGAGGACCGGATCCGGATCGCGAAAGACACCGGCCTGAACAACCTCCCCCTCCACGGCTTCGACGCCAACCGGATCTGGATGCAGATCGTAGCGCTGGCCAGCGAGCTGCAGGCCTGGAGCGGGATGCTCGCCCTGGCCGGACACGAAGCCCGACGCTGGGAACCCAAACGGCTCCGCTACCTGCTCTACAGCATCCCCGCCACCATCGCCCACCGGGCACGACGGGTGATCCTCCACCTGTCCGAACGCTCTGCCTGGGCCGGGCTGATCCTCAACGCGATCAACCAGCTACGCCGACTCCCAGCACCAGCCACCTGACCCGCGGCCCCGACCGTCAACCACGATCCTGGAACACCCCACGGCCTGGAACCCCGCCCAACCGCAAGCGTCACGCGGCCCGTTGTCATACCCAGATGCCACAATCAGCAACTACACCGACGCCAAAGGCGTCGGTCAGCCCCAAACAGGGCCGCCACGAAATTTCGAGGCTAGGGCGAGGTTCGCTCCTTGGTTTAGCGTCGGGGCGACGGCGTGCGCCGCGTCCCCGACGAGGACGACGCGACCGCGGCTGAGCGACGCGGGCAGGGGCCGCACCTCCCGGAGGTCGTGCCTGAACACGGCCAGCGGGTCGGTCGCCTCGAGGGTCCGCACCACGCGCGCCTCCCATCCCGACACCGCCGCGGCGAGATCGTCTCGCGACGCCCCGCGCCGGTTGGGCAACAGACAATGCCAGGACACCCGACCGGGCGCGATCCGTTGCGCGGCGAACTCCACGCCCCTCCCCCACCAAAGGGCCCAGTCCTCGGCACCCATCAGGTCCTCCTGCGCGACCGCCCGCCACGCGACATAGCCAAGCTCGGAGACCTTCGCCGCTGGGTCGACGACCTTCCGGCAGACGCTGCGCACGCCGTCGGCGCCGATCACCAAATCCGCCAACGCCACATGCTCAACGCCGTCGGCGAGCCACCACACCTCCGCCGACCGACCGTCCGGGCGGCCGACGACGACCTCCTGCGCCCGGGCTCCCGGCAGCAGTTCCGCGGTCTCGCTCGCCGCGTCGAGCAACATCGCGTGCAGCGAGCGCCTGTGAATCCCGATCGACGTCCACGAGCCTGCAGGAAACCGCGTCAGCCACGCGCCGTCGGGTCGCCGGATGCCGTCGAGGCGATTCGCGTGCCCCTCATCGCTCGCCCGGCCGAGTAGCCCCAGTTCCCCGAGAGCGCGCTGCCCGTTCGGCATCAGGTTGAGGCCGGCCCCGGCCTCCCAGAACACCGGCGCCTCCTCCAGCACGGTGACTCGCCACCCAATCCTGCCGAGCGCGACCGCGACCGTCAGGCCCGCTATCCCGCCGCCCACCACAACTGCCCTGCCGCTCATGCCCCAAGACTCTAGTGAATCCATACACCGGCTCGGCGGAAGCCCAACCGACGGGGAGTTCGCCCCGCTCGCAGTACGATGACACGATGGCCGCGAACAGCAAGACACAGCCCCGCAAGCGGGCAACGATCAGCGACGTCGCGGCAGCCGCGGGGGTCTCGCGGACCACCGTCTCGCTCGTCCTCGCGGACCATCCCCGGATCACCGAGCCGACAAAGCAGCTCGTGCGCAATGCCCTGAGCGACCTTGGGTACGTCTACAACCGGGCGGCTAAGGCGGTGCGGTCGGGGCACTCGTCGCTGCTGGGGCTACTGGTCACAGACATCCGGAACCCGTTCTTCGCCGAGCTCACCATGGCGGTCAACCGCGCGATCGAGGACTCCGACACGAGCACCGTGCTCGGTTTCTCCTTCGGAAGCCCTGAGCGCGAGGCGCGACTGGCCCTTTCCCTCATCGAGAACCTCCTCGGCGGCGTCATCCTGCTGCCCACTCCCGACTCGACCTCCGCCGACCTCGCCTGCCTGAACGGGCCCGTCCCCCTCGTTCAGCTGCTGCGCCAGGTGCCCGGCCTGGAGTCGGACTATGTCGGCGTCGACAACCTCGGCTCTGGCCGTCTCCTCGGCGAGCACCTGGCCGCCATCGGAGTGGAGCACGCCATGCTCGTCGGCGAGCGACGGTCCGCGCAGTACGACGATCGCCTCGCCGGCCTCGGCAAGCCGCTGGGCGGACCCATCAGGCCGGTGCTCGGCGGGGCCGCGGGGCTCCGCGAACAGCTTGCGAACCAGGTCCCCGATGCCGTCGTGACCTACAACGACACCCACCTCATCTCCGTGCTGCACGTGCTGCGCGACGCCGGGCTTGAGCCCGGCCGCGATGTCGCGCTCGCCAGCTTCGACGACACTCCGCTGGCCTCTGACGTCTCGCCCGCCGTCACCTCCGTCGACCACCACGCCGCCGAGTTGGCCGAGCACGCCGTCCAGCTGCTGCTGGAACGCGCCGACGACCCGGGCCGCCCGTGGCAAAGGGTCATGGTCCCTGGCACCCTGAACACCCGAGAGTCGACGCAGCTCGACCGCTGACCCCACCTCTCCGGACCAACCCACTTGCTCCTACCGGGCGTAAGACATACAGTTAGTGCATCGATACACCTGAGCCAGCTCGACGTCGAAAGGCACAACCATGACTGCCGAAACACTCGCCCACCAGAGCCTCACCACCCTGGACCCGTTCCCCCGCGTCGAGCGCCTCCGGGCCGCGATGCTCGCCGAGGAACGGGTCGTCTCGGCCGACCAGGCCCGCATCACGACCCGAAGCTACGCCGAGCACGACGAGGAGCCCGTGATCGTCAAGCGGGCACAAGCGCTGGCGGCCGCGCTGCGCGAACTCCCGATCGCCATCACCCCCGGCGAGCTGATCGTCGGCAACCGCACCCCGACGGTGCGGGCCGGCGTGATCACACCGGAGGCCGGCGCGTCATGGATCAACAAGGAGATCGAGACCCTGCCCACCCGCCCGCAGGACACCTTCCAGGTTGACGGCGAGACCATTCGCGTCTTCCGCGAGGAGGTCTTCCCCCAGTGGGAGGGGGTCTCGCTGGAGGACGTGATCCGGCAGCGGTACGGCGCGGAGATCGACGCGATCGCGAAGGTCGTCAAGATCAACCAGAAGGACCACGCGCAGGGCCACATCGCCCCCAACGTCGTCGCTTGGCTGGCGAAGGGGCCCGCAGGGCTGGCCCAAGAGGCCGCCCTCCGCGGCGCGGCCGCAACCGGCGAGCAGGCCGACTTCTACCGAGCGGTCGAGATCACGATGGCGGGCGTGCAGGACTTCCTGCAGCGCTATGCCGACCTGGCCGAGCGGCTCGCCGCGAACGCGGAGCCGGCGGACGCGGCCGACCTTCGCGAGGTCGCCGCCATCGCGCGACGGCTCGCCTTCCATCCCGCGGGGACGTTTCACGAGGCCATCCAGTCGCTCTGGATGCTGTTCGTGGTGCTGCATACCGAGTCGAACGCTTCGTCCTTCTCCCCCGGCAGACTGGATGTCGCGCTCCAGCCGTACTACGAGACCGGCATCGCCGACGGCAGCGGCTCCCCGGAGCGTACCCTCGAGCTGATCGAGTGCCTCTTCCTGAAGTTCAACCAGATCGTCTACCTGCGCAACGCCCACAGCGCGAGGTACTTCGCCGGCTTCCCCATCGGCTTCAACATCGCCGTCGGCGGCCAGGACGCCCACGGAGGCGACGTCGCCAACGATCTGTCGTTCCTTTTCCTCCAAGCCCAGAAGCACCTCGGACTGCCGCAACCCAATCTCTCGGTTCGGCTCCACCCCGGCACCGACGATGCCCTCCTCAAGCAGGCGGTCCGCGTCGTCGCCCGCGGGTCGGGCATGCCGCAGTTCTTCAACGACGCCTCCGTCGTGCCCGCGCTCGAGGCCGTTGGCGTCACCCACACCGACGCACTCGACTACGCCATCGTCGGGTGCGTGGAGCTGACAACCCAGGGCAACAACCTGGGTTGGTCGGACGCGGCGATGTTCAACCTGAACAAGGCCCTGGAGCTCACCCTTACCGGCGGCGTCGATCTGCTGACCGGCGAGCGAATCGGCCCGGACTTCGGGTCGCTCACCGACTACGAGACCTGGGACCAGCTGAACCGGGCGTTCGCGAGGACCATCGACCACTACATCGACAAGATGATCGCCGCGTGCGAGGTGGTGGAGCGCGCCCACATGGACGTGCTCCCGACCGGCTTCCTCTCGGCCGTCATCGACGACTGCCTTGCCAACGGCACCGACGTCACCGCGGGCGGCGCGAAGTACAACCTGTCGGGCATCCAGATGATCCAGGTGGCCTCGCTCGCCGACAGCCTCGCCGCGTTGAAGAAGCTGGTCTTCGACGACGAGACGATCTCCCGCGAAACCATGCTCGCCGCGCTGAAGGCAGACTTCGAGGGATACGAGATCGAGCAGGCCCTGCTGCTGAACAAGG
The DNA here is from genome assembly GCA_964455495.1 of uncultured Tessaracoccus sp. GTDB lineage: Bacteria > Actinomycetota > Actinomycetes > Propionibacteriales > Propionibacteriaceae > Arachnia. The sequence goes on along the minus strand of CAYVWO010000002.1, from coordinate 20,209 downwards.
CGCCGAAGTACGGCAACGACATCGCCTACGTCGACGAGCTCGGCGAACAATGGGCCGGCTACTTCGCCTCGCGACTTGCCAACTACACCAACGTGCGGGGCGGCCGATACCACACCGGTATGTACACCGTCTCAGCGCACGTGCCGATGGGCCAGAATGTCGGCGCATCGCCTGACGGGCGCAAGGCGGCTACGCCCTTGGCCGACGGTGGGCTCTCCCCCGTCTACGGCCGCGACATGGCCGGCCCCACGGCCGTGCTCCAGTCGGTGTCGCGGATGAGCAACGAGTACACGTCCAACGGCGGCCTGCTCAACCTGAAGTTCCTTCCCGAGTTCTTCGACACCGAGACCAACGTCGACAAGTTCGCGCAGTTCCTTCGCGCGTTCGTCGACTTGGAGGTCCCGCACGTGCAGTTCAACGTGGTCCGCCGCGAGGACTTGATCGCGGCAAAGGCCAACCCGGAGCAGTACCGCAGCCTCACCATCCGCGTCGCGGGCTACACGGCCTACTTCACGGAGCTGTCCGGCGACCTGCAGGACGAGATCATCGCCCGCACTACGCACGACATGTGAGCCATGCCCTCCTCACCTGAAGACGCGCGGATGTCGGCCAACGTGGTCGACATCCGCCGCTTCTCCACGCACGACGGCAACGGCATCCGGACCACCATCTTCCTCAAGGGCTGCTCGCTCGAATGCGCATGGTGCCAGAACCCGGAGACCATAAACGCCCGCCGTAACCCGGTCTTCTTCCGTTCGCGGTGCATCGACTGCGGCATCTGCGTACGGGCGGCAACCTGTGGCGAGGCGAGGCAGAACGCGGCAGGCGAGACCTTCGTCGACACCACCGTCAAGGACGCGGACTGGGAGAACCTCGCCTCTCTCTGCCCCACCGGCGCGATCCGATTCGACTCGCGGCGCTATACCGTCGCGGAGCTGGTCGGCGTCGCCCAGCGCGACCGTGTGTTCTTCGGCGAGGGCGGCGGCGTCACGCTGTCCGGCGGCGAGCCCCTGTTCCTGCCGCACTTCGCCGCCGCCCTGCTGAAGGCGCTGAAGGAGGCGGGCATGAACACAGCTATCGAGACCGCGCTGAACGTGCGCCCCGAGTTCCTCGCGGAGGCCCTCCCCCACGCCGACCACGTGTTCGCCGACTGCAAGCTGATCGACGACGACGCCCACCGTCGCTACGTCGGCGCACCGAACGACCGCATCCTCGCCAACCTGGCGACGCTCCTGACCGGCGAGCGCCGCGCCGACGTGACGGTGCGCACGCCTCTGATTCCCGGCGTCACCGACGGCGAGGACAACATCGCCGGGATCGCGTCGTACATCTCCGGGCTCTACCCAGCGGTCCGATACGAGCTGCTCAACTACAACCCGCTCGCGGCCGCCAAGTATGACGTACTGCCTGGGCGCGAGTTCCTGTTCACGCCGGAGCAGAACCCCAAGCTGCTCTCGGAGGCCCAGATGGAGGCGCTCCGCGGCGTCGCCCGCGCCAACGGCGTCGAGAACCTGATCGTCGATTAGCGGCTAAACGACGATCACCCTCGTGCCGAGCGAGCGGATCTCCTCGGCGGCACCGTCGCCGATGCCCTTGTCTGTGATCACTCCCGCCATCCGGTCGAGGCCGAGCACGCCGACGAAGCCCACCTTGCCCAGCTTGGACGAATCGGCCACCAGCCATGCCTCCTCGGCCTGCCCGCACATGGCGCGCAGGACGTCCGCGCCGTCGGTGAAGGGCGTGGTGAGCCCATACTCGACGCTGAACCCGTTCGTGCCGACGAACGCGATCCTGACGTTGTACCCGGCGACGACGTTCAGCGTGTCCGATCCCGTGAAGGACTCCATCCCCGGGTGGAACCGTCCGCCCGCCAGGATCATCCGTAGCCCGGGGTCGAGCCTCGCGGCGGCCAGCGCGAGGGTCGAGTTGGTCACGACGGTGAGGCCCTGCCGGCCCCGCAGCGACGCCGCCACGAGCGCCGTCGTGGTGCCGGCCTCGATCATCACGGCATCGCCATCGCGCACCAGCGCCGCGGCCGCCGCGGCGATCCGCTGCTTCGCCCCGCGCCTGTGGCGCTGGCGTTCCAACACGGTCTGGAAGCTGCTCGGCTGAGCGCCGCCGTGCGTGCGCTGCAGCAGGCCGGCGGCCTCGAGGTCGCGCAGGTCAGAACGGATCGTCACCTCGGAGACGCCCAACTCTCGGGAAAGGGGCGCGACCGAGACCCCGCCGTCGCGCGCCAACTGGTCCAGGATGTACGCCTCCCTGGTCGGCTTCTCACTCACCGCTTCCCCTAAATGCCGCGGCGCGGGGGCCGTTCGCCCCCGCGCCGGTTCAATCTCTGCGGCTCAGCCTACGGCGGCCTTCAGCTCGTCGAGAATCTGGGTCTTCGACGCGGCCCCCAGCAGCGCCTCCCGGACGTTCGGCTTGGACAGCGCGCGGGCCAGATTGGCCAGGATTCTCAGGTGCTCATCCCCGGCATCCGCGGCGGGAACCGAGATCAGGAACACCAGCTTCGCCAGGTCGCCCGAGGGCGACTTCCAGTCGACGTCGTTCACTCGGGTGAACGCCACCATGGGAGAAGCGGCCCCGTCGGACTTGGCGTGCGGGATCGCGATGGCCTGGCCGACGGCCGTCGACATGAGGGCCTCGCGGGCGAGCGCGCTGTCCAGCACAACCTGCTCGTCGGCCACCTGGCCGGTGGCGACCCCGAGCGCGACCAGCTCGCGGATCACGTCGTCGCGAGCCGTGGCGGTGCTGTTCAGCACGATCGTGTCCTCGCTGATGTAGTCGAGGATGCTCGCCGGGCGCTCCTTCACGGCGACCGGAGCGGGAGCCACGTCCGGCGCGGCCTGAGCGGCGGCTGCCTTGGGGGTCGTCGGCTCGGCGAGCGGCGCCCTCGGCGCAGACGCCGAGGAGGACCCCGCCGTCGCGCCCTCGGCGGCTTCCCGCGCCTTCTTGCGAGCCGCGAGCCAGCCGATGCCCACGAGCGCGATCGTCGCCGTGATCGCCGCGCCGATCAGCGTCGCCAGCACGTAGAGGAACGGCTGCTGCGACCCGCCGACGAGCGGGATGATCAAGCCGCCCCACATCACCTGGCTCTGCACGCCAAGCACGCCGGCGATGGCCGCGCCCGCTGCTGCGCCGATCATGTTGGCGGGGATGACGATCAGCGGCCGGGCCGCGGCGAACGGGATGGCTCCCTCTGTGATGCCGAAGAAGCCCATGAACGCGGCGGCGATGCCGTTCTGGCGTTCCATGTCATCGAAGGCCCTCCGCCCGACGAAGGTCGCCAGCGCCATGCCGAGCGGCGGCACCGCGATCGCGACGGAGGTCATGCCCTGGGGCGCGAAATTGCCGGTGGCGATCAGGCCGCCCGCGAACAGGAAGGCGACCTTGTTGACGGGGCCGCCCATGTCGAAGCCGATCATGGCGCCGAGGATCAGGCCAAGCGCGATCGGGGCGGCACCCTGCATGCCCTCCAACCAGACGGTCAAGGACTGGAAGATCGCGGCGATCGGCGCGCCCAGCGCGTAGATGAACGTGAGCCCGGAGATCAGCGTCGCGCCTACCGGGATGACGATGATCGGCCAGATCGGCGCAACGTACTTGTTCACCGGGATCTTCTTGATCCCGAGCGCGACGACGCCCGAGAGCAGGCCGGTGACGATGCCACCGATGAACCCCGCTCCGGCCTCCGAGTTGTAGAGGGCCGGCGTGGTGGCCAGCAGACCGGTGATCATGCCGGGCGCCAGGCCCGGGCGGTCGGCGATGGCGTAGGCGATGTAGCCAGACAGGATCGGCACCATCAGCGTGAAGCCGAGGCCGCCGAGCCCGGCGAGGGTCTCGTAGAACGATCCCTCGGGGATGACGAGGCCGCCGGGGGTGGGGGTGCCGCCGATGCCGTAGGCGATCGCGATCAAGAGACCACCGACCACGACGAACGGGATCATGTGCGAGACGCCGTTCATCAGGATGCGGTAGAGCCCCTGCTTCGGCGGCTTGGCAGGAACCACCGATCCGCTCTCGGCCTTCGCGATGGGCTCGGCCTCGAGCCCGCGCTTGATCAGCCTGGCCGGCTGATGGATGCCCTCGGCCACTCCGGTCACCACGACCCGCTTGCCCGCGAAGCGGTCAAGCTCGATCTTGGAGTCGGCCGCGATGATCACGGCCTCGGCACGGTTGATGGCGTCTTGGCTGAAGGCGTTCTCGACGCCGATCTGGCCGTGGGTCTCGACGTCCATCGTGTAGCCAGTTCCTCGGCGGCCCGCTCGAGATTCTCGGCGGCCATGTAGGTGTGGGCGACACCCGACGGACAGGCAGTGATGGCGATGAGATGAGGCTTGTCGCTCATGGGCACACGTCCTTGCGTGGGTTGAGTCGGGGACGGCCGCGGGGGGCCCACCGGCTTTCACTTCATCAATATTCGAAAGCCGCGCCGTCCCAAGGGACCCTACGCCGATTCGCCTCCTACCGCAAGTAGTATATCGAGAAACCTGAGCTGTGTATCGAGACACCTGTCAACGCCGTGGCCCCTGCCAGCCAGGGCCTCCTTCGCGCGCCAAGAGAACATTTTCGAAAGGCGTCTTGGATGCGCGTCCTTCGTCGCGAGAACCCCGCAGGGCTATCCGAGCAACAGCCCGAGGAGGGTCCTGGCGTCGTGCTTGTCGAGGACCTGGTTCGCGTTGCCGCACTTCGGAGAGACGACGCAGGCGGGGCAGCCGTCGGCGCAGCGGCAGCGCGTGAGGCGCTCCAGCGTCGCGGCAAGCCAGTCCTCGGCGACGGCGTAGCCGCGGCGGGCGAACCCCGCGCCGCCGGCCATGCCGTCGTGCACGAAGATCGTCGCCGCGCCGGTGTCGGGGTGGAGGGCGGTGCTGAGCCCGCCGATGTCCCAGCGGTCGCACGGGGCGAAGGCGGGCAGCAGCCCGATCGCCGTGTGCTCCATCGCGTGGGCGGCCGCGCCGACCCGCAGGTCCGGCCACCCGAGCCGCGCAACCAGCTCCGGCGGCACCGTCCACCACACGGCCTCGGTGACCATCTGGTTCCGCGGGAGGTCCAGCTCCGTGGAGTCCCACACCTCGTGGGTGACCTCGTCGCGGCGTAGGTAGCCGAGCACCTGGGAGTGGAGGCGGACGTCGCCCCGGCACAGCTCGGCGTTCCCCAACGCGCGGCGCTCGGCCTGGCGCAGGATCTCCACCTCGAACGACGCCTGCGGCTGCGTGTAGTACCGAGTCCGGGCAACGGACACGAATGCCTGGCGCTCCTCGCGGTCGAGCCCCTCGACGAGGTACGACTCGCCCTGGTGCAGGTACACCGCGCCCGGATGCACCGTCCGGTCTACCGCGGCGGCGTCGACCATGCCGACGACCCTGCCGGTCTCCCGCTCGATGATGTCGACCGGCCGCTCCCCGATGGAGCGCAGGTCGATGAAATCGACGGCGCGGTCGGAGCGGGTCCAGAAGTAGCGGCCCGCACGGTCGCGGAGCACGCCCTGCGCCGCCAGCGCCGAAGCCAGGCCGGGGAAGGACGGGCCGAACCACGACTGGTCCGCGGCCGTCAGCGGGTGCTCCTGCGCGGCCGCCGCGAGGTGCGGGCCGAGGACGCGCGGGTTTTCGGGATGAACGACGGCGTGCTCGACTGGGGCGTCGAAAACCAGCTCCGGGTGCTCGATCAGGTACTCGTCGAGCGGGTTCTCACGCCCGAGCAGCACGACGAGCGCGTCCTGTCCCCTCCTGCCCGCGCGCCCGGCCTGCTGCCAGAACGACGACAGCTTTCCCGGGAACCCGGAGACGAGCACCGCGTCCATACCCGCGATGTCGACGCCGAGCTCGAGCGCGTTCGTGCTCGCCAGCGCGCGGAGCATTCCGTCCTGAAGCCCCGCCTCGAGTTCGCGGCGGTCGACGGCGAGGTACCCGCCGCGGTACGAGGCGATCCGCGCGGGCTCGCGCGCCAGCTCCTGAGCCGCGATCGACACCAGTTCCGCGGCCTGTCGCGACTGCACGAAAGCGATGGCCTGGCTCCCGTCGTCGGCGAGCCCCGCGAGCAGCGAGGCGGTGTCTAGGCGCAGCGACGACGTGGGCCGCCACAGCGCGACCGTCCGCCGACCCGTCGGCGAGGCGTCCTCATCGACGACGGCGACCTCCGGCTCCCCGATCAGCTCCCCTCCGAACGCCGCCGCGTTCGGGGCCGTCGCCGACGAGAGCGCCACCACGGGCGAGGCCCCGTAGAGCGCGGCCAGCCGTCGGAGCCGACGGATCACCTGGGCGACGTGCGCACCGAAGACGCCCTGGTAGCGGTGCGCCTCGTCGACGACGATGTAGCGCAGCGCGCCGAGGAACCGGGCCCATCGCTGGTGGTTCGGGAGCACGGAGTAGTGCAGCATGTCCGGGTTCGTCAGCAGGTAGGAGGCGTGCTCGCGCGCGAAACGTCTCTCCCCCTCGTCCGAGTCGCCGTCCAGGGTGCCGACCCGCCAGCCCTTCGGGCCGAGCCCTCGAGCGGCCCGGGCCTGGTCGTGGGCCAGCGCCTTGGTGGGCGCGAGGTACAGCGCGGCGTGCCGCGGCGCGGAGAGCCGGGCGCGATCCTCGGGGATCGGCACGCCGAGGCGCCCGTCGGCCGCCGCGAGGATCGGCAGAAGGTAGCCGAGCGTCTTGCCCGACCCCGTCGGCGTGCAGACCATGGCGTGACGCCCCCGGTAAAGGGCGTCGGCGAACTCCGCCTGATGCCGCCACGGCCGGGGGTATCCGGCGTGCTCCAGCCGGGCCGCCGCGGCGCCGCCCAGCCACTCCGGCCAGTCCACGGCGTCCCCGGGGCGCGGCGCGCGCTCGGCGACAGCCGTCACCTCGTCGCGCCGCAGCACCCAATCGAAACCCACCCACGCAACTCTGCCAGCCCACACCGACAGATTTGGAGCCCGGTTCACCTCACTATTCTGCAATAAATAGATGTTGTCCTTCATTTTATGAAGGTAGCTGCGCCATCGCTCCTCCCACTGTTGAGGTCACAAGCGCAAGGAGAGATCCTTGCCTGGGTGTTTCTCACGCCCGGAGAGCACAGCATCGCCGACATCGCCCGAGCCACCGGAGTTCCCGAGGCGACCGTCCTCCGGGAGATCGACAGACTGAGCGCGACCGGGTTTGTCGCGGAGCGCCGTCAGGGACGGTCGCGGCCGATCGCAAGCGACCCCGACAACCTGGCTACCCAGCCGCTGACAACACTGCTAGCTGTCACTTTCGGCCCGGCGCCGGTGCTGCGTGAACGACTCCGCCGCGTTGACGGTGTGGAGTTCGCCGCGATCTACGGTTCATGGGCTGCGCGCGCCACCGGCGTCGTCGGTTCACCACCGCAAGACGTCGACGTACTCGTCGTGGGCAACGTGTCACGCACAGAGGTCTGGGAGATCGCGGAAGACGCGGGGTCCGCATTGCATCGTCCGGTCAACGCCACGATCATCGATCGCGACGACTGGCTTGCGGGCGCCAGTCCGTTCGTTGCCACGATCCGAAACCGGCCTCTGGTCACGCTCATCGACCGTCTGCAAGCTCCACGGGACGTCAGGTCATCGGCGGCGATGCGCTAGCGCCCGAAGACCGGCATCATCGGGACGACCTTCTCAGCGATCTGGGCGACTTACCCGAGCGACAAGACGCCCGCAAGGTGCGGCGCCGTGCAAGTGGGACATGGAAGAAGGACGACTGGCCTGCCCGAGTTCTTGGAGAACCTGGTGGGCTGGCTGCCGTCCTTCACCTCGAACCTATCACAGCATGAGGCACCTGACAATGCCTCTGTGGTCGATCACCAGCAGTTGCTTGATCTGCTTCTGGCCATAGAACCGACGAGCTATCTGCGCAAACGCAAGGTCATCGGACAACCCGCATCGAGCGAGATCAATGACGACATTCACGGCCTGCCGCCTGCTCCGCTTGAACTGGCTCGCGATGGTCGACTTTCCAGAGGAACCCTTCGGGGACTTGAACTCCCAGATCACACCGTCGATTACGACGTCTGGGTTCTTCCGTCCTTCGATCTCAGTCCGCTCGCGGAACACGATGTCCGCGCCGAATCTCGCCAACCTGACCGCAGTCGCCAACTCATGAACCTCAACCCGCAGACCAGCTGGGACCGTGACGGTCCCGGGGCGGACACGGCGCCTCACCCGAGGAAGTCGCCGAGGAGGGAAGCGATGATCGGGACCACTCCCACGAGGACGAAGGCCGGCAGGAAGCAGGCCATCAGCGGGACCACCGAGCGGACGCCGACGGTGCGGGCGGCGGTGACGGCAGCCTCACGCGCGGCCGCCCTGGCGTCATCCGCGTGCGCGCGCAGGCCGTCGGCCAGGGCGAGGCCCGAGCGCTCGGCCCGGGCGAGGTCGCCAGCCACCGGACCCCAGACCCTGTGCGCGCGCAGCTCGCGCCAGGCCAGCCCGCCCACTCGGCCGAGCCTCATCTCGGCCGCGACCCCGCCGAGCAGGGCCTTGGTCGCCGCCGGCGAGGCCTCGGCCACCGTCTCCACCGCGGACACCATGGGCAGCCCTGCGTCGAGGCACGCGGCGAGCAGGTCGAGGGCCTCGGGGAACTGCTGGACCAGCGGCAGGTCGACGCCGCGCCGTCTTCGCCAGCCCGCGCCCACCAGGGCCAGCCCGCGCGCGAGGTCGAACCTGCTGGAGGACGGCCGGGAGATGCGTGCGAGGGACGTGGCGCCCCCGGCGAGGAGCAGCCAGGCGGCCGCGGCAGCCAGGATCGCCGCCTGCCAGACGCCGCTCACGACCGCCCCCGCAGCGGGCGCGCGAGCCGATCGATCCACAGCACCCCGACCGCCGTCAGCACCGTGCCGACCAGGACGAGGAACCCTCCGAGCGGCTGCCCAAGCAGGAAGTCCACCGGGTTCACCCCCGCCGCGAACCCGAGCCCGACGGCGGCGAACGGCAGCGCGGCCATGATCCGCCCGCTCATCCGGGCCGCGGCCAACTCCGCCTCGACCATCGCGCCCACCTGCCGCTCCCGCCGCAGCGCCTCCGCCACCAAGGAGAGGACGGGAGCGACCGGGGCCCCGCTGCGCTGGCAGACCTGCCACGCCGCCCCGATCCTGCCCAGCCCCGCGCATCCCGGGCGCGACGCCGCCGAGACGAGCTCCGCCGCGACGTCGCCGCCGAGCCGCGCTGCCGCCGCCGCGGTCGCGAGCACAGCGCAGTCCTCTGCGGCGGCCGAGAGGGCCTCCGTCGGGATCTGGCCCGAACGCAGCAGCGAGGCGAGCAGGGTCGCCGCCTCGGCGCACTCCGCGGCGACCCGCCGCTCGCGCGCCGCCGCGCGATGAGCGCGCACCAGGCGAGCCACCGTCGCTCCGGCCACCGCGAAGGTGACCGTCCAGCCCAGCGCGCGGATCCCCCACCCGCCGCCGACGAGCGCGAACGCGATCCCCGTGCCGAGCGCGACGAGCCACCGGCGTCCGCCGCGGGCGCGGCCCGGCGGAGCCGCCCGCAGGCGCTCCAGGGACCTCGCGGGTGCCGCGCCGAGCAGGAGGGCCGCAGCCAAGCCGGCGATCGCAGCGGCCGCGGTCACGGCGACACCAGCTCGTCCAGCCGGGCCGCGGCCTGCTCGCGCCGCACGCCGTCGGCCGCGAAGGAGACCGCGGGAACCACCTCGACGAGGCCGTCGGGGCGGCGTTGGAAGACCCCGACACCCGCCACCCGCCGGGCCCCTGCCCGCTCCCTGCGCACGTGGATCACGGCCTTCAGGGCCGCCGCCACCTGCGCATGGCACGCGTCGCGGCCCAGCCCACCCAGCGCCGCGAGCGCCTCGAGCCGGGCCGGGATGTCGGCGATCGAGTTCGCGTGCACCGTGCCGCACCCGCCCTCGTGTCCGGTGTTGAGGGCCGTCAGGAGGTCGGTCAGCTCGCCGCCGCGCACCTCGCCGAGCACCACGCGGTCCGGCCTCATCCGCAGGGCCTGGCGCACCAGCGTCGTCAGCGCGATGGCGCCGGCGCCCTCACCGTTGGGTGGGCGGCCCTCCAGACGCACGCAGTGCGGGTGGGCCGGCCGGAGCTCCCTGGCGTCCTCGACAAGCACGATCCTCTCCTCCGCCGGCACCAGCGCCAGCAACGCGGAAAGCAGCGTGCTCTTGCCCGTTCCGGTGCCGCCGGAGATCAGGAACGGGACGCGCCGCGCGACCAGCGCCCTCAGCACCTCGGCCCCGTCGGGCGGGAGCGACCCCGCGGAGACGAGCCCCTCCAGCGCGAACGAGCGGCGCGCCGGCACCCGCAACGACAGGCAGGTCCCGGGCTCGGACACCGGGGCCAACACGGCGTGCAGGCGCGTGCCGTCGGGCAGCCTGCCGTCGACGAACGGCGCCGCATCGTCCAGGCGCCGGCCCGCCGCGGCCGCCAGTCTGATGGCGAGCCGCCGCACCTGCTCGTCGTCCACGAACGTCACGTCCGCGCGCTCGAGCCCAGCGCCGCGGTCCACGAAGACCTCCCTGGGGCCGTTGACCAGCACGTCGGAGACGCCCGGCTCCGCCAGCAGGACGTCAAGCACGCCGGCGCCGGTGCTGTGCCGGCGCAGCTCGGAGACCGTCTCGCGCACCGACGCGTCGGTGACGACCTCGCCGAGGCCGCGCAGCGCCGAGGCCACGTCCGCGGGCGTGTGCGGGCGCCCCAGGCCGGCCAGCCGCGTCCGCAGCGCCTCCAACCGCGCCTCACGCATCGCTCAACCGATCGAGGATTGCGGAGACCTGCCGCGCGAACCTCCGCGCCGGTCCCGGCAGCGGCGGCGCGCCCAGCTCGCCGAGGCGGGGCAGCGCCTTGTCGTCGCCGACCTCACCCCAGCAGGGCACGCCCATCGAACGCGCCACGACGCCCGGGGACACGGTCCTCCCCCTGCCCCGGCGCACCACGACCCCGCCCGGGCTCAACCCGCCGCGCTCGGCCAGCATCCGGGCCGACGCCACCGAGCGCACGTCCGCTCCCACCACGAGCACCGTGCGGTCCGCTCCTACGGACGGCGCACGGCGCCCGCCGTCGACGACCACGAGGTCCGCCTCCCGCTGGAGCGACGCGACGACGGCGATCAACGCGGCCTCGTCGGGGAGCCCGGGAGCCTCCCGATCCTGAGCAAGAACGGCCACGCCGCCTGCCCTTGGCAG
>CAYVWO010000002.1:0-9070 GCA_964455495.1 uncultured Tessaracoccus sp. | reverse complement strand
AGGAGGAGTGGGCATCGCAGTCATTCGGCAACTTCCTGCGCGAGAACCGCGACCCCCTCGGCCCTGGGCAGCGCCTCCCACACCTCCCGGGCCTCCCCGCGCACCCCGGTCAGGCCCGACCACCGCATCCCGGGGTGCGCCTCCGCGCCCAGCACCAGGTCGATCCCGCCGCTCGCCTCCGCCAGGTCCACGACCGCCGCTCGTCTGCCGCGCCGACAGGCGGTCAGCGCCAGCCCCGCGACGAGCGTGCTCACCCCCAATCCTCCGGACGCCCCGACGACGCTGATGACCTGCCCCCGCGTCGTCGCGCTGTCGCCCGCGCGCCGCAGTGCATCCGCGAGGCGGCCGCCGTCGTCGGGGAGCATCAGCACGGGCAGCCCCAGCTGCCCCGAACAACGCGCAAGGTCCGCGGGCGAGGTGCCGACGACGAACGCCTCCCCCGGCGGCACCCCGGTCCAGCGGGCCGCGACCTCCGTGCTAACCAAGCGCAGCGCGGCCGCCGCCCACTCCTGCCCCGCGACCGCGCCGCCGGACACCACACGAAGAGGCACCCCCAGCGCCGCGGCGCTCACCTCCACCGCCTCTACGACGGCCTCGTCCCTCGCGCACAACAGCGCGTGCGGCATGCTCTCCATGCCCTTGTTATGTTCACCGGCGGCCTCGAATCACCACGCGCGCCGGAAGTTGTGGATAACTCCGGGAGGGCTACTCTTGTGCCCCACACGCACCACCAGGAAGGACGCCATGGCCCGCATGGATCTGCCAGCCGAGGCGCTCGACTGGCTCGCCGTCTGGCGGGACGTGCGCGGCCTCGTGCTGGCCGGCGACCTTGGCCTTCCCCGCCGGCTGACGGCCGCGGGGCACACGCTCTTCGCGCTGACCGACGACCTCACGCTCGCCGGGCGGCTCGGCTCCCTCGAGAAGGTGACCCCACTCGTCGCGCGCCCCGAGGCCATCCCCGCCGACCCCTGCCAGTTCGAGGTCGCCTTCGCCCACCAGAACCTGCACCGCTTCGACCTGACCCAGGCCCTGCCGCAGCTCGCTCGCGTCCTGCGCCCGGGGGGCTGCCTCAGCGCCTCGTACCTGGTGCGCGACGACACCGTTCCCTGGGTCCGCCGCCTTTCCGCCCTGCTGCGCCGCTACGACCCGATGGCGATGCGGGGCGACTACGGCCACGCCAGCCTCGAGGTGCTCGCCGCGAGCAAGTACTTCTCGGACGTGGAGGAACGCGCGTTTCGCGTCTGGCAGCGGATCGGCCGCGACGACCTGCTTTCCCTGGTGACCAGCCAGCCGCTGGCCGCCAACCTCGCGCCCGAGCAGCTCGGCCAACTCCTCGGCCAGGTCGGGGAGCTGTACGACGGCGCGGTCCGCCCCGGCGAGTCGCTCCGCCTCCCCTTCCAGCTCCTCGGCGTGCGCGCCTGGGTCGACCATGCCGAGCTCACCGCCCCCGTGCAACCGCCGGACAGCGCGCTCAGCATTCCCCTCTGACCCCACGCGGCGACGATGCCCACTAGTCTGGGTCCCGCGAAAGGAGCAGCCATGCCCACCGAGCCCCGTCACCCCTTGGTCGAGATCAAGGATGCCGTCTCCGAGTTCGTCTCCGTGCAGTCGGAGCTCGCCGCGGCCGAGCTCAAGCCCGCCGCCAAGGCCGGGGCCGTGGGCGCCGGGTTCTTCGCCGGGGCGGCGCTCTTCGCGTTCCATGCCGTCTGGATGCTCGTCATCCTCATCGCCCTCGCGATCGGGCTCCTCCTGCACGCCGTCACCCCGCTCGGTCCCTGGGCGTCGTTCACGCTCGGCTTCCTCGCAAGCGTCCTGACGTCGCTCCTCATCGCGGGCGTGCTGTTCACTCTCGGGCGCGGCAAGTTCGCGCAGGTCAAGAAGCCGGAGGCCACCATCTCCGAGGCCAAGGCCACCCTCGACGCCGTCGTCGACGCCATCGCGTCGCGCCCGGCCACCACGGCTGTCGCCGTCCCGGCGGAGCCGACGCCGGCGGACCTGGAGAAGACGTTCGGTCGCCCCTGAGCTCGCCGCCGGACGGATCGAGGCGCCGTCGGCGCAAACCTGGCAGGCTTGGGCCATGACCAAGTGGGAATACTTCGTGGCGCCGATCCTCTCGCACATCGCGCAGCAGCTGCTCAACAACTTCGGCTCGGACGGCTGGGAGCTCGTCCAGCTCGCGCCCGGCCCGAACCCGGACACGCTCGTCGGCTACTTCAAGCGCCCCGTCGCGGACGCCTGATGTCGGCCTCCGCGCGGCTGGCCGAGCTGGGCATCGCCCTTCCGGCCGTCGCCAAGCCCGTTGCCGCGTACGTGCCGGCAGCCCGGGTCGGCAACCAGATCTGGACCTCCGGCCAGCTGCCAAGCGTCGACGGGGTGCTCACCGCCACCGGGAAGCTCGGCGCGGGCGTGACCATCGAGCAGGGCACGGCCGCCGCGCGCGTCGCCGTCCTCAACGCGCTGGCGGCGGTCGCGGCCGTCGCCGGGGGCGTAGACAACGTCCGCCGGGTGGTGAAGGTCGTCGTCTACGTGGCAAGCACGCCGGAGTTCACCGCGCAGCCCGCCGTCGCGAACGGCGCGTCCACGCTGCTCGGCGAGGTGTTCGGCGAGGCCGGCGCCCACGTGCGCAGCGCCGTCGGCGTCTCCGTGCTGCCCCTCGACGCGCCGGTGGAGGTCGAGCTGGTCGTCGAGGCTTAGTGCCCGCCGCGCCTCCCGCCGAGGTCAACCGGATCCTGGCGGCGACCTATCCCGCCGCGAGGGCCGAGCTCGACTTCCGCGACGCCTTCGAGCTCCTCGTCGCGACGGTGCTCTCCGCGCAGTCGACCGACCGCCGCGTCAACGCGGTCACCGCCGTACTCTTCGCGCGCTTCCCGACCCCCGTCGCGCTCGCCAAGGCCGACCTCGCCGACGTCGAGGAGATCATCAAGCCGGTCGGCTTCTTCCGGACGAAGGCCGCGGCCATCGTCGGGGGCGCCCGGCGCATCGTTGACGACTTCGACGGCCGGGTCCCCGGCACGCTCGCCGAGCTCGTCACCCTCCCGGGGGTAGGCCGGAAGACGGCCAACGTCGTTCTCGGCAACGCGTTCGGCGTCCCCGGGATCACGCCCGACACGCACCTCATCCGGCTATCCAACAGGTTCGGCTGGGTGCGGAGCACCAAGCCCGACGAGGTCGAGCGCGCGGTCGGCACGTTGTTTCCGCCCAGCGAGTGGGTCATGGTGTGTCACCGCGTGATCTGGCACGGCCGACGGTGCTGCCACGCCCGGCGGCCGGCGTGCGGGGCCTGCCCGGTGGCCGGTATCTGCCCGAGCCACGACATCGGCGAACAGGACCCGGTCAAGGCCGCGGCCCTGATCCGCGAGCCGCGCGGGTAGGCTCGGGCGCCATGTACAGGTGGATCGGCGCGCTGCTGGCCGCGCTCACGCTCGCCGCGTGCGGCGGGCCGACGCCCGGCCCCGGCACCCCGTCGACCACCGTCGCCGCGCCGGCCGACCTGGCGGCGCTCGCCGAGCAGTACCGCCTCCCTGACTGCCCAGAGACCGACCCGGACGCCCCCGCCGTCGACGGCGGCCTCCCCCAGACCGGCTTGGCCTGCCTCGGCTCCGGCAAGAAGGTCAACCTGGCCGGGCTCGCCCGCACGCCGACGATCGTCAACGTCTGGGCGCAATGGTGCGACCCGTGCCGCGAGGAGGCCACATTCCTGCGCGAGGGCCTCGCCGAGATCGACGGCGTGAGCTTCGTCGGCGTCAACTACAACGACCCGCAGCCGGACTGGGCCATCGAGTTCGCCGGGCTCGTCGGCTGGTTCTACCCGCACGTCGTCGACCAGGACAAGGAGCTTCGCGTGCCGCTGCGCGTCACCGGCATCCCGACGACCCTGTTCGTGGCGGCTGACGGCACCATTGCGGGCATGCACGCGGGGCCGCTCGAGTCGACGGCGCAGCTCAAAGAGCTGGCATCCGAGTACCTGGGGGAAGAGTGAAGGGGCCGTTCGACCAACTCGCCGCGGCGCTCGCGGCAGGGCCGCGGGTCCGCACCATCGGCCTCGACAGGACGCCGCGCGGGGAGCGCTCCGCCGCGGTCCTCATGCTCCTCACCCAGGCCGACGACCCCGGGATGACGTTCGTGACTAGGGCCGAGACGCTGCGCCGCCACGCCGGCCAGGTCGCGCTGCCCGGCGGCGCCGTCGACCCGGGCGACGAGTCGCGGTTCGCGACGGCGCTACGGGAGGCGCACGAGGAGATCGGGCTCGACGCCGCGGGGGTCAGCCTCGTCGGGGAGCTTCCCCCGCTGTGGGTGCCCGCGTCGCGCTACGACGTCACCACCGTCGTCGCCACCTGGCCCGGGGAGGGCGTCCTCTGGCCGGCCGACCCGGCCGAGACGGGCGCGGTGCATCAGTTCCCGGTGTCGGCCCTGGCTGCGCCCGAGACGCGGGTGACGGCTCAGCACCCGCTCGGGTTCCGCGGGCCCGCGTTCGTCCTCGACGACACGTTCATCTGGGGGCTGACCGCGCATCTCGTGGACTGGGTCCTAGACCTCGCGGGCTGGGCGCGCCCCTGGGACAGGGGCCGCGTCGTCGACATCCCGGAGCGGTTCCTCCGGGACTAGTGGCCCGTCGCGCCTAAATGCGCGGGTACGAGACGCCAGGCGGGCGATTGACGTCGTTGTCGTCGGTCGACGTAGTGCCCCGCGCCTCAGCGGAAGATGGCGACCCTCGCGTCGTCGCTGCCCGAGTAGTTGATCAGGACGTCGTGCCAGGAGCCGATGTCGGGACGAGAACGCAGCAGCGCCCGGCGCTCGCGCTCCGTCATGCCACCCCAGACACCCCACTCGATGCGGTTGTCGAGCGCCTCTGCCAAGCATTCGGAGCGAACGGGGCAGCCGATACAGACCGTACGCGCGCGTTTCTGGTCCTTGCCCTCCGGAAAGAGTGCATCTTCCATATCGCGGCACTTGGCCCGCAGCGTCCATTCGCTGACGTCAGCCAGAGACATAAGCTGCCCTCCCTTGCGCAGAACCTTGCCTGGTGACCCCAGACCGTAGCGCATGTTGAGGGGTTCGCGACAGTCGGCCCCCTCCGGGAGCGCGAACCCTCCTTTATAGGGGCAGGGAACGACGATAGGGGGCCGTTACCGGGCGTCACGTATCATGACGACCATGAAGTCAGCCTCCCTCGGCCAGAAGGCGTACTCCCTCCTCATGTTCCTCGCGGTCAGCGTTCTCGCCGGCCTGCTCCTCTCCGGGCTCGCGGTGCCGCTCACGGCGCTCGCCGGAGGCAGCGTGAACCTGGCCGCCGAGTCGCTCGATGACATCCCCGCAGACTTGGCGACGCCGCCGCAGTCGCAGCGCTCCCGGGTGCTGATGGCCAACGGCAAGGAGCTCACGACCTTCTACGCGGAGAACCGCGTCTACGTCCCGTTGTCGAAGATCGCCGCGGTGATGCAGGACGCGCAGATCGCCATCGAGGACCACCGCTTCTACGAGCACGGCGCCATCGACTTCCAGGGCTTCGGCCGAGCCTTCCTCAAGACCCTGACCGGCGACACTCAGGGCGCGTCGACGCTGACCCAGCAGTATGTGAAGCTCGTCCGCGTCGAGGCCGCCGCCGCGGCCAACGACAAGGAGGGTGTCCGCAAGGCCATCGAGACGACGATCGAGCGCAAGATCGTCGAGGCGCGCTACGCGATGGCGCTCGAGGGCCGGCTCACCAAGCAGGAGATCCTCGAGCGCTACCTGAACATCGCCTACTACGGCGACGGCGCGTACGGCGTCGAGGCCGCGGCCCGCCACTACTTCGGCACGACGGCCGCGAAGCTCACGCTTTCGCAGGCTGCGATGCTGGCCGGCATCGTCCAGAACCCCGTGTCGCTCAACCCCGTCAAGCACACCGAGCGGGCCATCGACCGCCGCGACGTCGTGCTCAACCAGATGGCCAAGTGGGGCGTGATCACCGAGGCCGAGGCCGCCGAGGCCAAGCAGGAGACGTTCGACCCCGCGAAGGTGCGGCGCACGAAGAACGGCTGCATCGACTCGAAGTACCCCTTCCTGTGCCAGTACGTGCAGAAGACCCTGCTTGCCATGCCGAGCATGGGCGACACGCAGGAGGAGCGCGAGAACCTGCTCAAGCGCGGCGGCCTGACCATCCAGACGATGATCGACCCCGACGCGCAGGACGCGGCCGAGGACGCCGTCTCCAAGCTCGTCTCTCCGACCGATCCGGTCATCGGCGCCTCGGTCCTGATCCAGCCCAAGACGGGCCTGATCGTCGCCATGGCCCAGTCACGGCCGGACATGGGCGACGGCAAGGGCGAGACCTGGTACAACTACAACGTCTCCAACGCCATGGGCGGCGCCGAGGGTTACCAGGCGGGATCGACGTTCAAGACCTTCACCATGGCGGCCGCGCTCGACATGGGAATGACGCCTGGCAAGCAGTACAACGCCCCCGGGAGGCTCGACCTTCGGGGCATGACCTTCAAGAACTGCAAGAGCACGTTCACGTTCCGGCAAGACCACACCGTCGGCAACCTCGGCTACGCGAACTACGGCTTGATCGACATGATGAAGGGCGCCCAGAGCTCGGTCAACACCTACTTCATGCAGCTGCTGAGCTCCGTCGGCATCTGCGCGTCGATCGACATGGCGGAGAAGGCGGGCGTCGAGCTCTCGATGGGCGCGGACCTGCGCACCCAGCAGAACTACCCCACATTCGTGCTCGGCACGGCCGACGTCACCCCGCTCTCGATGGCGGAGGCCTACGCCACTTTCGCGAACCGCGGCAAGCACTGCAACCCCATCATCCTGGAGTCGGTCAAGACGGCCGACGGCAAGGAGCTAGAGGTGCCCGACGCGGACTGCAAGCAGGTCATCCGCAAGGAGGTCGCCGACGGCGTCAACTACATCCTCAAGTCGGTCGCCAACCAGGGCACCGGGCGGCCGGCCGCGCTGAGGGACGGGCGCGACGAGGCGGGCAAGACCGGCACGACGAACGAGAACAAGTCGGTGTGGTACGCGGGCTACACCCCGGAGATGGCAGGCATCGGCATGATCGCCATCGACAAGACCCACAAGAAGGTCAAGAGCAAGCAGGTCAGGAGCCTGAAGGGCCTCCGGCTGAAGAAAACCAGGCTGGCCGGAACCGGCGGTGGCGACGCGGGCCAGATCTGGAAGGCCGCCATGAGGTCGGCCCTCCGCGATCTTCCCAAGACCAAGTTCAAGGCGCCGACCTCCGAGATCCTCAGGGGCGTGAAGGTCAAGATCCCGAACATCCGCGGGATGGGCTACAACGAGGCTCGGCGGACGCTTGAGGCGGCAGGCTTCACGACCCAGCCCATGCGGGTCTTCTCGGACTACCCCGAGGGCGCGTTCCTCGGCATCACGCCGACGGGCACGGCGGTGAAGTTCTCGACGATCTACCTGAAGCTCTCCAAGGGTAAGGCCCCCGAGCCTGATCCCGAGGTGAAGGAGGACGAGAAGGACAAGAAGGACGACAAGGGCAAGAAGGACGACAAGCCGGCCTCGCCCGGAGACTCCGACGACTGATGCTTAAGCCTCTCTTGGCGGCGGTCGGTGCCACGGCCGCCGTCGGCACGGCGTGCTTCGGGTGGGGCCTCGTTGAGGCCGGCCTCTACACCGTCCGGCGCTTCGACGCGGACGTCTTGCCCCCCGGCGGCTCCTCGATCCGCATCCTGCACATCTCCGACCTGCACCTGGGCGCGCACCAGGAACGCAAGCTCGCGTTCATCCGCTCTCTCGCCGCGCTCGAGCCCGATCTGGTCGTGAACACCGGGGACAACATCGTCGAACCGGAGGCCATCGCCCCTCTGTTCGCCGCGCTGGACGGTCTCCGGTCCGTGCCCGGGGTGTTCGTCTTCGGCTCCAACGACTACTACGCGCCCCGCTCCGCGAACCCGCTCAAGTACCTGTTCCTCGGGCGGTCGCACTACAACCCCAGCGGCCGTCGGGAGCTCCCGACGGATCGGCTCCGCGCCGGGCTGGAGGGCTACGGCTGGGAGGACCTGACGCACCGCCTCGCCGTGCTCGATGTGAACGGATACCGGCTCGCGTTCCGCGGCACCGACGACGCCCACCTGAACCGCGACGACTACTCCCTCGTGGCCGGGCCGCCCGACGAGGCGGCGGACCTCAACGTCGGTGTGACGCACGCCCCGTACCTCCGGGTGATCGACAGCATGGCCGCCGACGGTATGGACCTTATCCTCGCCGGCCACACGCACGGGGGCCAGGTCTGCGTCCCGTTCTACGGCGCGCTTGTAACCAACTGCGACTTGGACGCCGCCCGGGTGAAGGGGATGTCGATGCACACCGCCGGTGGGCACACCGCGCACATGCACGTCTCCGCCGGCGTTGGCACCTCGCCGTACGCGCCCTACCGGTTCGCCTGCCGCCCGGAGGTCACGCTGCTGACCCTCCGCCCCCGCCCCACCGCTCCCTGAGCCGGTTGCGTCGAACCGCCGGTTCGCGTATCCCGCCGCCGTCGGCTAGTATTTTCGTCGGCCCTCGGGGTGTGGCGCAGCTTGGTAGCGCGCGTCGTTCGGGACGACGAGGCCGCAGGTTCAAATCCTGTCACCCCGACCAAATGGTCGATGTTCAAACCATCGACCTGACCGGTTTGATTTCCCGATTCAACGGCTCGCTGTCGCTCGACAGCGAGCCGTTGAACGTCCTGGTCGAAGAAGATGGTGAAGGGCTCGCCTGGCCTGCCGTCGATGACGTCGCCGGGTTGGATGTAGAGCTTGTCGAAGAAGGCCTGGTTGGCGATGCGGCGTAGTGAGTCGTCGAGGCTCATATACAGCTGGTGGCAGTTCCCGGCGAGGGTGAGGCAGTCGTCGAGGTGGGCTTTGGCTTGGTCGTACTCGATGTCTCCGGCGTTGATCTGGGCTTCGAGGAACGCCAGCCGGCGGGCGATGCGTTCCTGTTCCTCCCCGAGCAGGTCGAGCGGGATCATGCCTGCGTAGTGGGCCTGGAGCAGTTTCTTGCGCTCGTCGCGCAGAGCGTCCCGTTCGGCGGTGTAGGCGTGGCGTTCGCGCTGGGCGGTGGCGTGGAGCCGGTC
>CAYVWO010000001.1:344-26843 GCA_964455495.1 uncultured Tessaracoccus sp. | reverse complement strand
CCCTCTTCGAGGACCAGGTGGCCGCCACCCCGGAGGCGATCGCCGTCACCGCCGACGGTCCGCTGCGCGTCGGCGTGGAGGTCGGTTTCACCGACCCGGCCATCCCGATGACGAGGATCGGGGCCGCGGTCGGCGTCTACGCCGACGACGCCGCCCCCCTCGGCGTCCAGGCGAGCGTCCGGGTCACGGTCGACGACTTCAACCTGGGTGCGGGCGACCCCGTCGACCTCGTGATCGACTCGGCCACCGTCGGCGCGGACCTCCTGCAGGCCCTGCGGCTGTTGCTGGGCGAGGTCCTCGACCTCCTGGTCGCCGAGGCCGGCGGCAACCAGCAGCTCGCGCGCCTGAGCGAGCACCTTTTCGCGCTGCTCGGGATCGACCCGGACGACACCTCCGGCGTGCCGCCGCTGCCGCTGGAGGAGCTGTTCGGCCGCCCCGAGGCGGTGCTTGAGTGGCTGGTCGACATCGTCGACAGCCCCGACACGCTGACGGCCTGGGCGACGCATCTGGCCGGCCTCGTCGGCGACGACCTCGCGGTCAGCGGCACCGGCGCGACGGGGGACCCGTTCCGCGCGCGCCTGCTGGACTCCGACGTCGTCGACCTGTTCCTGGTGCTGGAGGCGACGGCGGACCGCCACCTCCTGATCGGCATCGACGTGCAGGTCGACGCCGGGACGGTCGCCCTGTCGGCCGCCGCGACGGTGCTGCGCATCCCGCTGCCGCCGGCCGCGGGCCAGCCCGCCGACCCCGCGGCCCCCGTCCGGTACACGCAGCTGGTGCCCGAGGTCACCGTCGGCCTCGTCGCCCCCACCTCGGGCAGGCTCGTCGACGACGCGCCCACGCTGCGGGTCGGCGGGATCGGGGCGGGCTTCCGCCTCGCGCACGGCGCCCTCGAACCCTGGCTGGAGGTCCGCGGCGTCGTGATCGACGGCGACGACCACGGCACCGTCGACCTCACCGACGCCGACGCGGTCGTCGGAGTTGTGGGCGACGCCGCGCGCGGCATCCTGGAGGACGCCATCGGCGACAGCCCGGTGGCGCGCGCGTTGCTGACCCTCGTCGGGCTGCGCCGTCCGGACTCCGACCCGACCACGCCGCACCTGCTGGACCCGGCCGCGCTGGGCCGCGGCCCGACGGCGGCCCTCGGCGCGCTCCACCGGGAGATCCTGGCCGACCCCGCGCATCCGTGGTCGCACCTGCTCGCGCAGGTGGCGCTGCTCGTCGGGCTCGGCCCCGACGTCGAGGGCGGCGGCACCGCCGACGACCCCTGGGTCACGCCCATCGCCACGGACGGACCCCTCGGCCTCGCGCTCGCCGCGTGGAACGCGCGCGCCGACGCCGACCCGGCCGGCCTGCAGCGCCTCCGCCTCGGCATCCTCGCCCAGGCCACCCAGGGCGTCTTCGACGGCCGGCTCCTCGTCGAGCTCCTGGCCGTCGACCTCCCGGCCACCGGCCAGGGCGCCGTCGCGCTCGTCGGGCGCTCGGAACTGCGCCTCCGGGTCACGCCCGACGGCCCGCTCGACCTCTCCGGGCTGCAGCTCGCGTGCGGGCCGCTCACCGCACGGGCGGAGTGGCGGCCGGGCGAGGCCCCGACCTGGCGGGCGGGGGTGTCCGGCGTCACCGTGACCGTCGAAGGCGCCGCCCTCGGGCCGTACGAGGTCGCCCTGCCCGGCAGCCTCGACGACCTCGGGTTCGGCGACGACGCCGTCCGCCTGCTCGGCCAGCTCCTCAGCTCCGCGCTGCGCTCCTGGGCCGGCGAGCCCGCCTACGCGCTGACGGCGCTCCTCGGCCTCCACCGCGACCTCCCCGGCCTGCCCGACGACTGGCCGCTGCTCGGCGACCTGCTCGCCGGGCCCGATCAGCTGCAGCGTCTGCTCGACGACCCCCTGGCCGCCCTCCGCGCGCACCTGCAGCGGCTCGTCACCGGCGTCGCATCCAGCGGGCGCGCCTTCGTCACCGAGGCGCTGCGGCTGCTCGGCGACCTCCTCCCCGCGGGCATCCACCTCGGCGGCCTGTCGCTCGCCGGCGTCCCCATGCTGCGGGAGGTCACCGGCACCGGAACCTACGACGATCCCTGGGCCCTCCCCATCCTGGACGAGACGGCCGAGCCGTCCGAGGGCGTCACGAGCATCGACGTCCTCGTCTGGCTGGAACCCGCGGGGCCCGGCTCCGTCTCGCGCCTGGAGGCGCTGCTCCGGGGCCGCGCGCGCGACGCCATGTCGTTGGGGCTCGACGAGCTGGCCGAGTGGCTGGCCGACGGCGACGGGCTGGTCCCGCTGTCGTCGCAGCTGCCGGACGGCTGGGACCACGGCGCGACGGTGGCCGTCCCGCACGGGCTGCTGCCGAGCGATCCCGCGGTGATCGGGCAGGTCGTGGCCAGGCTGGTGGGCGCGACGGGTCCCGTCCTCCTGGTCGCGGCCCCGTTCGCCGACCACACCGGCTACGACGACCTGGTCCGCGCCCTCACCGGCGCCGCGCCGAGCCTCGCCCGGCACTTCGACCTGCGCGCCCTGCCCAACCCCGCCGAGGTCGACCTGACGCGGATCGTGGCGGCGGCCGGCGTCTTTACGGCGGACCTCGCGCCCGACAACGCCGTGACCGAGCTCGAGCAGCTGCGGGCGGTGGCGGAGCGCATCCGCACGCTCACCGGCCAGGCGCCGCGCGTGGTGGCGCACTCCACCGTCGGCGTCGTCGCGCGCGGGCTGGCGGCCGCGCACCCCGACCTGGTGAGCGGGCTGATCACGCTCGGCACCCCGCATGCGGGCTCCGACCTCACGCCGCTCGTGGACAGCATGACCGCCGACGCCGTCCGCGTGGCCTCCGCGGTGGCGAGCACCGGCGCCGCGACCGCGCTCGGCAGCACCCTCGGGTGGCTGGGCGGGCTCCTCGACGGCGCGGGCGCGCCCGGCGGCGGCCCCCTCCAGCCCGGCTGGTTCGCGGGCGCGGCCTCGGACCTCGTCGACACGGTTCCGCGGCTCGCCATCGGCTCGCAGCTCACCGGCGACCTGGCCGCGCTGCTCGCCGGTGCCCCGGTGGCTCCGGCGGGCGACCCACCGACGCACCTGGCCTTCGGCGTCCGGCTCGGCCTGACCACTCCCGAGTCCGACGCGCCGGAGGACGAGGATCGCGGCATCGCGCTCGCCGTCGACGCGCGGATCGATCTCGCCCGCCTGCGGCTCGTCCCCGGCGCCGCTGAGCCGGCCCGGCCGGCGACCGCGCTCAGCCTCGGCACCACGACGTTGCGCCCCGACGGCTGGCTCGTCGGCGACGGCGCGCTGTCCGACGGCCCCCTCGGCGTCCGCGTGCGCAGGCTCGAGGCCGGCGTCACGGTCACGCCCGGGCCGGGGGTCGCGCCGTGGCTGCGGCTAGTGGACGCCGCCGTCGACGCCGCGCCGCTGCGCGACGCCATCTCGCTCGGGGAGGCCGAGCTCCGCGCCGCGCTCGACGCCGTCCTGGACGAGCTCCGCACGGCCGCGGACGGCCCGCCCGTCGACGCCGTGCTGCGCCTCCTCGCCGCCGCGGGCGCCACCGTCGAGACCAGCGAGGGGCCCCGCGCGTCGATCGAGGGCATCCTGGCGCTGGCCACCGCGCCGACCCGGACGCTCGCCGACCGCCGCGCCGCGCTGCTAGCCGTGCTGCGCGACATCGTCGGCGACTCGGAGCTGCTCGACCTCGACACCGGCGCGCTTGACGTCTCGGTCGGCCTCGGCCCCGTGGTCTTCCACCTCGCCGCCGACGGCGGCATCACCGTGACCGCCGCGCCGGCCCTCAGGACCGCGCTCGTCCTGGTCCCGTTCGACCCGGTCGCCCTGCGCGCGCGGCTGGAGCAGCTGATCCCGGACCTCGCCGTCTCCGCCGTGGTCTCCGCGGTCCTCGGCGACTACGCGCCGAGCCTCACCGTCGGCCCGATCAGCGGGCTGGTCCGCGACCCCGTCGGCTGGCTGCGCGACGCCAGCGGGCTGGCCACGCCCGAGGGGCTGCTCGACGGCGCCCGCATCAACGACCTGCTGCGCTCCATCGGCGACGCGCTCGAGATGGACGCCACCCACGGCCTCGCCCTGCCCGGCGGGTTCCTCCTCACCACGTCCGGCACCGCGCCGCTGCACCTGCAGCTCTCCGGCGGCTTCGGCGACGACGTGGTGGGCGCCACCGTCGCCCTCGGCCTCGACCTGCTGACGACCGGGCCGCTGCCGACGGACGTGCGCGCCACGCCGTCGGGCGCGATCACCGTCACCGTGGACCTCCCGGGCGACTGGGGCGCCATCGGCATCGCCTTCGGCGTCGACGCCACCGGGGTTCGGCTGGTGGTCACGCCCGAGCACGCGGGGGAGATCCAGCTGTTGCCCACGGTCTCCGGGCTCGGCGACCTGCTCGGCGCCACGGCGACGGCGCTCGTGCCCCGGGTGCTGCAGGAGATCACCGACGCGCTGTCCGCCAACGCCACGCACCCGGTGCTCGACGTCGCGCTGGACATCGCCGAGGCCCTCGACATCTACGACCCGGCCGCGGGCGGCTTCGTCGGCGCCGCGCAGGCCGAGCAGCTGCGCCACATGCTCGACCCGGGCTGGCTGGAGGCCCAGGTCACCGACCCGGCGCTGCTGGTCGGCCACATCCGGCGGCTCTTCCCCGACGGCGCCACCCCGGGGCCGATCGCGCTCCCGCCCGGCCACCGCGTCACCCGCGTGGCCGACCGGCTGCGGTGGGAGGCGGACCTGCCCGGCGGCGGCACGCTCGGCGCAGAGCTGGGATGGAGCGCGGCGGGCCACCCGCAGGTGCTCGTCACGCTCACGGACCTCGATACCGGACCGGTCACCATCGACGCCGCACGGCTCGGCTACCTGGATGCGCTCGAGGGGTTGGTCCGGGTCCGGATCGACGTCGGCGAGCCGCTGGACTGCTTCACGCCGGAGGTCGAGTTCACCCTCGCGGGCGAGAGGGTGGCGCTGCGCATCCTGCCGCTGGGCGAGGAGGCGGCCGACGACGTCCAGGTCGTGCTCGTCCCGGTGCCAGACCTCACCCTCACCCCCGAGGGTGGCCTGCAGCTGGCGGCGTCGTGGCTCCTGCCGTTGGTCACCCGCTACGTCCTCCCCGAGCTGGAGGCGCTGCTGCATCAGCCTCTCTGGGAGAACGGGCCGAGCGCCCAGCGCGTCCTGCACGGCGCCCGCGTCGCGACCAGCCCCGACGGCCCGCTGGCACTCAGGACGCCGTTCCCCGAGCCGGCCGTCATGGGGTTGGGGGCGCTCAAGGCGGCCCTCTCGGGCGTGAGCGTCGGGCTCGCGGAGGGCCTCGAGCTCGGGTTCGCGGAGGACGCGGGCCGCTTCGGTATCCGGCTGCGGGGGTCGGTCACCTTCCCGGGCGACGTCTCCGTCGGGCTGCTCTTCGGCGCGCAGGACTGGATCGGCGACAGCCGCGGCATCACGGCCTGGGTGATCGGCCCGTCCACCGACCCGGCGCTCCCCGTCGCCCCGGCCCCCGGCCTCGACATCGCCGGGCTGGGCCTGCGGATCGCCGGCGCCGACGACGCTCACCCGCTGTTCGGCGGCGACGACGGCGTGGTGCAGCTGGGCGGCATCGCGGCCATGTTCTTCGGCAGCTTCGACTTCTGGAACCCGGCCACGCAGCAGCCGCGGTTCGTCGTCGACAGCCTGGGCGGCGCCGTCGAGCTGAGGAACACCGCGGTGCGGGTCAACGGCGGCGACGGCGACTCGTTCGTCGCGAAGCTGATCCCGACCGAGCTCGGCGCGGGCTTCACGATGGCCGTCGCCTACCGCAACGACCGCCTGGAGGTCCACGGCGGCCCGGGCAACCTGGACAACGGCATCGAGCTCACCTTCCCGCTCAACCTGAACATCTTCGACGTCGTCCTGCTGCGCGAGCTGTACCTCGCGGCGGTGTTCGGGAACCGGACCGACGTCATCGCCGCGCTCTCGGGCAACGCCGAGCTGGGGCCGATCGCGGTCACGGTCGACCGCGTCGGGCTGCGCGTCACCATCTCGAGCTCCGGCGCGGTGGTCTCGTTCAAGCCGCCGGACGGCGCGGGCTTCTCGCTGGACGCCTCCAGCATCCGGCTGGGCGGCTTCCTGCTCGTCGACGAGGCCCGTGGCCGCTACGTCGGGGCCCTCGAGATCGCGGTGCTGGAGAAGTTCGCGCTCACCGCGATCGGCATCATCACCACGAAGAATCCCGACGGCTCGCCCGGCTTCTCGCTGCTGATGCTGATCACCGTCACGCTTCCGGTGCCCATCCCGCTCGGCTACGGCTTCTTCTTCGCCGGCGCGGGCGGCCTGCTCGGCCTCAACCGCGGGATGGACGTCGACCGGATCCGCGACGGCCTCCGCACGGGCACGGCCGACTCCATCCTGTTCCCGACCGACATCGTGAACCGCATCGACGTCATCATCCGCGACCTCGAGGAGGCGTTCCCGGTCCAGGAGGGGCACTTCCTGATCGCGCCCATGGCCATGATCACGTGGATGAACCCGGCGCTGGTCACGCTCAAGATCGGCATCATCCTCGAGATCGCGCCCCAGGCATCCGTCGCGCTGCTCGGGGTCCTGCGGCTGGCGCTGCCCACGCCCGACGAGGCCGTCGTGGACCTCAAGGTGGCGTTCATCGGCGGCATCGACGTGCGCGCGGGCCTGCTGTACTTCGACGCCTCGATCTACGACTCGTTCATCGGCTACGGCGACTTCAAGCTCAGCCTCGAGGGCGACATCGCGGTGCGCTTCTGTTGGGGCGCGAAGCCGGACCTCGTCATCTCGGTGGGCGGCTTCCACCCCGCCTACTCGCCGGCCTCGCACCTCAGGCTCCCCGCGATGCGCCGGCTCACGCTGTCGCTGCTCAAGGACAACCCGCGCCTCACGCTCAAGCTGTACTTCGCCATCACGAGCAACACCATCCAGTTCGGCGCCCGGCTGGAGTTCTTCGTCGGCGTCGACGGGTTCTCGATCAGCGGCGACCTCGGCTTCGACGTGCTCGTGCAGTTCGTGCCGTTCCTCATCGACGCCAGCATGTGGGGCAGGCTGGCCGTGACGGCGGGCGGCTGCGACATCTGCTCGATCGACCTCCGCCTGCGGCTGCGCGGCCCGACGCCCTGGTACGCGCACGGCACCGCGCGCATCCGCATCCTGTTCTTCTCGATCAGCATCGAGGTGGAGGCAACGTTCGGCGACGCCCACGAGGCCAGCATCCCCGCCGAGCCGGTCCTGCCCCGGCTGCTCGACCAGTTCCGCGACCCGACGAACTGGAGCGCCGAGCTGAGCTCCACGTCGTCGGCGGGCGTGGCGCTGCTCCCGCCGCCGAGCGGCGCGCTGGTCGTCGACGCCGCGGGCCTGCTCTCGGTCCGGCAGAACCTGGTGCCGCTCGAGACCGACATCGGGCTGGTGGGCAAGACGCCGCCGAGCGACGTGCGGCGCGTCGCCATCACGGGGTTCTCTCTCGGCAGCTCGACGCCGGTTCCCGTCGAGTTCGACGACGTCACGGCCCCCTTCTCGCCGTCGACCTTCGCGGGCGCGGGAAGCACCAACCCCGACCTGCTGAAGGCCCCGGCGTTCGAGGAGCGGCCCAACGGCGCGCAGGCCACCTCCGGGCAGTCGCTCGCGGCAGACTTCGTGCTGCACCACCCGCAGACCTACCAGATGATCGTCATCGACGACCCGGACCCCGAGGCCCCGACGCCGCCCCCGGTGGCGGCGAACCCGCACCTGAACTTCTCGCAGCTGGTGGCAGGCGGCGCGATCGCCGCGTCCGTGCCGTCGAGGGCGCAGGTCAAGCTGGCCGAGCGCGGCCTCGTCAAGCAGGCCGCCGTCGCCGAGCCGCTGTTCGCGGTCACGGCCGCGGACTCGCTCGTGCCGCTGGGCGTCGACGGGCTGCCCGCGACGTCGGCCATGCTGCTCAGCCGCACCGACGCCGAGCAGAGGCTCGCGGCGCTCCCCGCCGACGGGCGTCACTTCCAGATCGTCCCGGGGGTGCAAGTTGTCCTTTGAGCTGCCCGAGTACAGCTTCCTGCCGTGGTCGCGGCGGGGCGTCGCCACGCAGGTCGACCAGGTGGATCACCTGGGCGCGACCCCGGACGCCGGCCCGAAGGACCGCGCAACGCTGACCGCGTCGCTGACCGTCGAGTCCGTGCCCGTCCCGGGCGCCCCGACGATCGCCCCCGTCGCCGTGAGCCAGTCCGTCGCGCTCGTGGGGCCGGGCGACGTCAAGGGCTTCCGGCCCGACTCGGTGCTGCGCGTCATGCCGGTGGCAGGCGGCCTCACCGCGACCCCCGGCGAGCTGGCCTACGTCGAGTTCTACGACGAGGACTTCCCCTGGCGGTACACGCCCGCCAAGGCGACGGCGGACCACCGGCTGCGGCCGTGGATCGCGCTGCTCGTGCTGGCCGAGGGGGAGTACACGGTGACGCCCGTGCCCGGCGAGGTGGCCATCCTCACCGTGACCGACGCCGCGCCGCTGCCCAGCCCCACCGAGACCTGGGCGTGGGCGCACGTGCAGGCGCACGGCGACCTGAGGGGCGGAGACCCCGGCGCCACGCTCGATGACCGGGTGAACGCGGCCCCCGACCTCGCGCTGTCGCGGCTGCTCAGCCCGCGGCGGCTGGAGCCGAACACCGGCTACCGGGCCTTCGTGGTGCCCGCGATGGAGACCGGCAGGCTGGCCGGGCTCCGGATGCCTGCGGCGCCCGGCACCGTCGCGGCGCAGAAGCCGGCGTGGGGCCAGGGGCAGCCGCGGGTCTTCCCCGTGCTCTACGACTGGACCTTCCGCGCGGGTGAGGTCGCCGACTTCGAGTCCCTCGCGCGGCGCCCGAAGGCCTTCCGCGCCGAGGCGGACGGCTTCGGCACCCGCGACCTCGACATCTCGAACCCGGGGGCGGGCGTCGACGTGGCGCCGGGCACCACCGTCGGCTTCGAGGGCGCGCTCGCGCCCGTGGACTTCGCGGGGCGGACGCCCTACCCGGCGTCGCCGGGCGCGCCGGTCAGCGACCAGCTTCGCGACCTGGTCGACCTGGCCGTCGACTTCCGCGGCAGCGGGGCCGACGCCGGCGAGGACCCCATCGTCACCCCGCCGGCCTACGCGAGGAAGCACGCGGGGCTGGCGCGGGTCGCCGACGCAACCTCCGCCGAGACCCGCTGGGTGGCGGAGCTCAACCTCGACCCGCGGAACCGGGCCGCCGCGGGGCTGGGCGCCGAGATCGTCCGCCAGCGCGACGAGGAGTACATGGAGCGCGCCTGGGCGCAGGTCGAGGAGATCGAGGCGGTCAACCAGCGGCTGCGCGAGGCCGACCTCGCCATGACCGCGAGCGACCGCGTCTACGCCAAGCACATCGCGCACGCCGGCCCCGACCGGCTGCTGGGCCTGAGCGCCGGCATCCAGTCGGCGCTGCGCGCCGCCGACACGGGCGCGACGACGATCCGCGGCGAGGTCGACGCCAGCCGCGTGCCCGCCGCCGCCCAGGCGCCCGCCTTCCGCCGCATCACCCGCCCGGCCCGGCCGCTCATCGCCACGCTCACCACCACGTCCGGATTCGGCATCGAGACCGGGCTCCTCTCGCGGCTCAACGAGGACCCCGGAGCGGCCGCGGCCGTCTCGGCGGCCCCGCCCGCCCCCGATCCCGTGCTCGGCGTGGCGCCGACGCTCGTCCTGCAGGCCATCGACGCCGTCGCCCAACAGGTGCCCCGCGGCCGGGACGTGTTCCCCGTGCTGGTCGGGGAGGAGGTCGAGGCGCGGCGGCTCGCGGGCACGCTCGCCGGCCTGACCGTCGCCCAGCTGCGCACCGCCGCGCGGGGCAGGCTGGACGCCGCCTTCCCGGCGGCCGACACGGCGTTCGCGGATCTCCGCACCGACGCCGTCGCACTGATCGACGCGGTGACGGCGGTCACCCTCGGCGTCGGGAACAACCCCACGACGGTGCGGATCGCGGCGGCCGCGTTCACCGATCACTACGGCACCAACATCGACGGCAAGAGCTACCTCGGCACCGTGATCGCGCCCGCCTCCGGCCTTGCGCCGACGACCATCGCCCCCGCGGCGGGCCTCCAGAACGCCCAGGACTTCCTCTCCGCCTTCGGCGGACTCACGGACCTGGCAGACGCGCGGCCCATCCCGGGTCCCGCCGCCGCGCTCTCGCCGCTCACCGCGCTCGCCGCCCAGGTGTCGATGCAGTTGGCGCCGCAGGTGACGATCCTGGCGAGGGTGGCGTCGGTCGTCGGCGGCGAGGAGGAACTCGCGGCCGGCCTCGCCGAGGACCACAGGCTCACGCCGGTGATGGCCTATCCCACCTTCGACGACGCGCTCTTCGAGCCCCTGCGCCTGCTGGGGCAGGACTACATCATCCCGAACATCGGGGGCCTCCCGCCCGAGTCGATCTCGCTCATGGTGCCCAACGTGCGCTTCATCGAGTCGATGCTGGCCGGCGTGAACACCGAGTTCGCGAGGGAGCTGCTCTGGAATGAGTACCCCACGGACCAGCGCGGCACCTACTTCCGGAGGTTCTTCGACGCGGGCGACGCGGGCGCCGTCCGGCCGCCCGACATCCCGGTGCTGCCCGGGTGGAGGAAGGACCTGGGGACCAACTCGCCGCAGCTGTCGGGGCTGCTGGTGCTCGTCGTGCGCGCGGAGCTGCTGATGAAGTTCCCGGACACCGTCGTCTTCGCCCAGCGGGGCAGGTACGACGGCGCGGGCCGCCGCACGCTCGCGGCCGACGGCGAGGTCCGGTACCCGGTGATCCGCGGCGGGCTCGACCCGGACGTCTCGCTCTACGGCTTCGAGATGACGCCGGCGGAGGCCGCGGGAACCGCGACTGACGCGGCGGTCT
Source organism: uncultured Tessaracoccus sp. (assembly GCA_964455495.1). Classification (GTDB taxonomy): domain Bacteria; phylum Actinomycetota; class Actinomycetes; order Propionibacteriales; family Propionibacteriaceae; genus Arachnia. The sequence continues at coordinate 16,030 of CAYVWO010000001.1, read as the reverse complement.
TCTTCTGCTTCATGGAGCGCCCCGGAAAGCTGCGCTTCGCCGCGCCGGCGCCTGGGGTCCCGGGCGCCACCTCCGCGCACGTGGCGTCGACGCTAGCCAAGAACCCGGTGTGGCTCGCGCGGCACGCCACCGACATGCTCCCGGTGGGCTGAGGAGGGACGCGCCATGAGCACGAACGCCGTCGATTGGTCGACGCTGACCGCGGACCCCGCCACGAGCGGGGCGGTCGACACGCTCGCGGCCCTGGCCGCGGGGTTCGACACCCAGGTGCCGGCCGTCCTCCTCCCGCTGCGGGTCGAGACGCGGTTCGCCGCCGTCGAGGTGCCCGACAACACGGACCACGTCGGCGAGCTGCTGCAGCACGTCGACGAGCTGAGCGCCACCCTGAAGAGGCTGCAGGCCCGCCGCTACGCGACGACGCTCGTGGGCACGGTCAAGGAGAAGAAGGAGTTCAAGACGAAGGTCGAGGCGCCGCTCCTCCAGGCGGCGTCGGCGGATCTGGACCAGGTCTCCGCCGCGATCGAGGCGATGCGGCCGCACCTGGAACAGCCGCTCCTGACCGGCTCGCCCGCTCAGCAGAAGCGCCTCGCCTCAGCGCTTCCCGCGGCGCGGGCCGCCCTCGAGGCCGGGGTTGCCGCGCTGTCCCAGCTCCGCTCGGAGTATCAGCGCGATCAGCAGGTGGGGCGGCTGGAGGCCCAAAGGGCCGACGTCGAGCTGATGTTCCGCGCGATCGAGCAGCGCGTGGCGCCGACGGTCAGGACGCTTCCCGGCCGCGGCGTCCTCGTCGCCGCAGGCCCCACCCGCACCGTCCACCAGCTCCTGGTGCGGATCTATCCGGAGCCCCTCGCCGTCGACAGCCACGAGGACGAGCTCACCGATCTCGAGCTCTCCGACGGCGCCGTGTTCTGGACGGCCACGGCGGCGGCAGGCGCCGACGAGCAGCTGCGTCTGGGCGCCTGGCGGGCGCTGTGCATCGGGCGGAGCACCAGGCGGGCCGCGTGGATCGCCCGCGTCACGGAGCCGGCGCAGCCCAGGGAGACGGGCCCGACCCCCGGCGCCGAGGCGGCCGCCGCGATCAACGCCGCCCTCACGGTGATGGAGAAGCGGCTGTCCGGGCTGGACGCGGAGGCACCCGTGATCCGGGAGCGGCTCCTCGAGCGACGCCCGATCGACCTGCGCCCGCTCGACGCGCGGCCCACGAAGTCGCTGGGTGCGCGGCAGATCTCCGCCGTCGAGAAGGCGCTGCAGGGGCTGGAGTCCTCCGTCGAGACGGCCGTCGCGCTCCCGGAGGCGGCGATCGCGCCCATCCAGGCGCGGCTGCAGACCGTGCTCGCGGCGGTGGAGGGGCTCGCACAGACCTTCGTCGACGTTCCCGCGGAGTGGGCGCGCCGGATCGGCCTCCTGGGTCGTGCGGTGCGGCGGATCCCGGTGGAGCCGGCCCCGGAGCCGGAGATCCCCGGGGTCGGCCATCGGACGGGCACCTGGACCAGGGCGGCGTCGTCGTCGGTGCTGCCGCACCGCTTCGCCGTCTTCACCGTCAACGACGGCAGGGCGGTGAAGGTCGGCGCGGTGCGGCCCATCCCGCCCGAGCTCGCGCTCGGCCTCGACCCGGGCGCCGACACCTTCAGCCTGGAGGACGGCCTCCTCGTCGTGCCGGACAGCATCCGCTGGATGACCGACTTCGACGAGGCCGAGGCCAGGGGCATGGCCCTGCGGCTGACCCTCACCCCGGAGGAGGCCGCGCGCGGCTTCGACGAGCTCCTGGTGCTCGGCCTCTCCGACGGCGACGCGGCCGACGGCGAGGGGCGGCTGACGGCCATGCTGGAGGCCCACCACTACACCGGGGAGGGCCTCTCGCTGCTGCCGGTCGGCACGCCCACCAACAACACCGAGGACGATCAGGCGGGGTTCTCGACCGCCGATGACCCGGACGCGGCGTACGCCCTCGAGCGCGGGCCTTCGCACGTCGCGGCCCCGGACTCCGACGGCGGAAGGCTCGCCGCGGCGCTCGGCATCGCGCCCGACGTCGTCGCGCACGTCGCGGGCGCCTCCGGGACCGACGCCAAGGACGCGCAGCTCGCCAACCGGGTGCTCTACCCGGGCACCGTCGGCCATGCGCTGGAGGAGCTCGTGCCCGGGCTGGTCAGCAGGGATGCCCGCGACCGGCTGCGCAGCTACGCGCTGGGCGACGTCTCGGGACGCAGCCTGCTGCCCGCCGTCCGGGTGGACGACCAGCCGTACGCGCTGCTGCCCGCGCTCGCGCTCAGCCGCGTGAAGCCCGACCTGCGGGATTCCGGCCTCGGCTCCGCCGCGGCGGACGAGCGCGCCAAGCAGCAGAGGTTCGAGGACACGCTGCTCGCGCTGTTCCGGCACCTGCACCGCGACTGGTCGGACCTGCGCCGGGGCGCCGACGGGCGACCCGGGGTGAAGCACGTCCAGAGCCCCGAGGTCGGGGAGCCGGGCTTCGACGCGCAGCAGCACTTCCTGGGGATGCTCGGGTTGGAGGCGTCGTCGGTGGGCGCGGGCTACCGCTTCTCCGTCAACGTGGCCGACCGCGGCGAGGCGCGGGGCCAACCCGACCTCGGCCTGGGCTTCGGGGTTCCGCCGAAGGACGGGTCGACGAACCCGGCCGCGGCGTTCGGGCCGTTCGCCCTGATGGAGCACCTGGCGGGCGTGCTGCGGCTCGCGTTCGACGTCCCGGCCGCCGTCCCGCCGCGGCACCCGACCACCGGCGGCGTGCCGACGGAGTGGCAGCCCGTGTACGAGCGGGTCAGGGCGTCGCGCGCCTACGGCCTCCGGCTCCTGACGGGCCTGCGGCCGTTGCTGGGCCAGGTGGCCACCGCGCAGGGCACCGGCACGGGTCGCTGGATCCTGGGCCTCCTGGACCTGTCGCTGGACCAGTTGCGCGCCCGCACCGAGCAGGACCTGTCGAACGTCGGCCTCGCCGAACTGCTGGTCCGGCACGCGCTGCTCGCCGAGGCGCGGCGCGCGGCGGCCGAGATCCTGGTCGCCCGCGGCCTGCTGACCGACGACGAGGTCGCCCTCCTCGGCACGTCGTCGATCTACCAGACCTGGTCGAACGGCACGCTGTCGCAGACGTCGTCCTGGGGGCTGCTCTTCGAGACGACCGACCAGCTGGTCAGGGTCGCGGGCTCGGACGTCGGCATCCCGCCCGACCTCCAGAATCGCCTGATGACGGGCGTCGTCGCGCAGTTGCAGCCGCCGGCGATCGCGGAGCACCGCGCGGCCGTCCAGGCGTTCGCCTCGCTGCCCCCGGCCCGGATGACGGCGCTCACCCGCGAGCACCTCGATCTCAGCAGCTACCGGCTCGACGCCTGGGTCGGCGGGCTCGCGCACCGTCGCCTGCGCAGGCTGCGCGAGGCGCGGCCGCGCGGCGCGCAGGTGGGCGCATACGGCTGGATCGAGAACCTGAGGCCCGCGCCGACCGTTCCCGCGGCCGCCGGCGTCCCCGCCGTGCTGGCCGACCTGCCGGGCCGGCCGCTGATGCGCGACCTGTCGGGGGAGGGGTTCGTCCAGACGCCGTCGCCGTCGCACGCCGTGACCGCGGCCATCCTGCGCGCGGCCTACCGGTCACAGACCGCGGAGGGGTCGTTCGGCAACGAGATGTCGGTCAACCTGTCGTCGGGCCGGGTGCGCGTGGCGCTCTCGCTGATCGACGGCGTGCGCGCGGGCAACGACCTCGGGGCGCTGCTGGGCTATCGACTGGAGCGGTTCCTGCACGAGTACTACGCCCGCCCCGACACCCCGCACATCGTGGAGCTCGACGCGGCGATCTTCCCGCTCCGCCGCGCCTACCCGACGGTGGCCGCCGTCAACCCCGACACCGCGGCCGTGACCGAGCCGACGCGCTACGTCGTCGACGGTCTCGCGCTGGTGCGCGCGGTCCTCGGCTGGGTCGAGGACCACGCTCCCGGTGCGACCGGCACGCTGTTCCAGACGCTCGCCTCGCGCCCCGCGGGGTACCCGTGGGGGACCAAGCCGGGAGCCCTGCCCCTGCCGACCGAGCCCGACAAGCTGACCGGCGTGCTGCGGGGGATCGACGCGGTCGCCGACGCCCTCGACGCGCTGGGCGACCTCACCACCAGCGAGACCGTCTATCAACTCGCGCGCGGCAACCACGCGCGGGCCGCGGCCGTGCTGAGCGCGCTGGCTGAGGGCACGGCGATCCCGCATCCCGAGGTCACCGACACGCCCCGCACCGGCCTGCCCGTGAGCCACAAGCTGATCCTGCAGCTGCCGGCCGTCGCGGCCGCCCCCATCGAGGGGCCTCCGGGGTGGGACGCGGTGCCGATGACCGCGCGGGCGGCGCTCGAGCCGTCGGTCAATCACTGGCTGGGCGGCCTGCTCGGCGACCCCGCCCAGATCCGCGTCCGGCTGGCCTCCGAATCCCTCGCGCCGGGGGCCGCGCTGCCCGAGGTGTCGGTGGCGGAGCTCGGCCTGCAGCCGCTCGACCTGGTCGCGCTGCTGGCCGACGGGTTCGACGCCGCAGTGGGCTCGCTCACCGCGCGGGTGCTCGACCGGCTGCGGCCCGCCGACCTTCCGCCGGACCAGCCCGGAGTGGTGGTCTCGGACGGGCCGCAGACCACGGTCACCGACGCGTGGCGGATCGAGCCCGCGCGGGCCCCCGCCTGGGGTCCCGCCATCCGGAGCATCACGGACGTCGCGCCGCTGTTGGAGGCCGCCGTCGACCTGCTCGGCACCGCGAAGCCTGCCACGGCGGCGGACTACGCGGCGCCGGAGTTCACGGCGACGGCGGGCGACGGCATCGACGTCGCGGATCTCTCGGTGCGCGTGCGGCGCCTGCTCGACGGCGCGATCGCCGACGTGCTCCGCCTGGCCCGGCTGCTCGCCGACGATCCGGCGCTGGACCCTGCGTTCCTCGGCGACGAGGACCCGGCGGTCTGGCTGGGCGCGCAGCGCGCGGCGCGGCCGGATGGCGCGGCGTGGCTCGACGGGGTGTGGGCGGGGCGCGACGCCTGGCTCGACGCCGCACGGGCGGCCCAGGCGTACGGCATCCGGGTGGGCCTGCCGCGGCGCTACCTGTCGAGGGTGCAGGTGAGCACGGAGCTGCTGCAGTCGGCGGAGGTGGCCTTCCTCGACCTCGCGGCGCGCTGCCGCGCGGCGTCGGCGACGCTCGCCGCCGCGTCCGATCCGAGGCGCGCCAGCGCGTGGACCCAGGCCGCGAGGGACCTGCTCGGCGACGGGCTGACGCTGGTGCCGCGGGTGGGGCTCGACCCCGTGCGGGCGGACCTGCAGGCGGCGCTGGACGCGCGCCTCGTCGGCCCCGACGAGGTGGACGGTTGGCTCGAGGGCGCCGCGGCCGTGCGGCGGGGAGCCGCGGACCTCGCGGACGTGCAGGTGTTCGCCGAGGCGCTGGGCCGCGGCGCGGCGACCGGGGCGGTGGCGCAGCTGCCGCACGTCGACGACGACCCGTGGGTGGGCGGGGCGCTTCCCGACCCGTCCGCGCTCACCGGCAAGGTCAGCGTCGTGATCTACGGATCGGGCAACCTGCCCGCCGTCGGCTCGTCCGGGCCGGCGCTGCTCGTCGACGAGTGGAGCGAGACGGTGCCTTACCGCGAAGAGGTCACCGGCGTCGCGCTGCACTACGACCAGCCCGACGCGACCGCCCCGCAGGCGATCCTGCTCGCCGTCGCGCCCGTCCGCGACCAGGCGTGGACGCTCACGGACTTCGCCGCCACCCTGCACGACACGCTCGAGCTGGCCCGCAACCGGACGGTGGAGGTGGAGCACATCGGGGCGAGCCGGTACGGGCAGCTGCTTCCGCTGCTCGTCGGCGAAGTGGTGCCGAACGCCGCCCACGAGGACGTCGCAGGCGACCGCGTCATCCTCGACTTCCATCAGAACAACCCGTAGGAGCTCCGATGGCCTTCATCTCATCGACCTGCGAACCGCTGCGGATCTGGTCTCGTCTCGAGCCCCGGGCCCGCCAGGTGGACTTCGCGGGTACCCTCTCCGCCCCGATCGCCGACCCCATGTTCCTGCTCGGCAGGCAATGGCAGTTCGGAGAGTTCGCAGGGACGGACGCCGGCTCGGCCATCTTCGCGACGTTGGCGCGTGAGATCCATCCCATGACGGTCCCCGGCGCGGGGCCGGACGACGGCGTCGACGCCGTCACCGAGCGGTTGCCGATCACGTTCCCGCTCGTCGTCCGCGCCCGGCTCGGCCGGACCCTTCTGAGCAGGATGGACGCGGCGCTGATCGCCTCCGGCGTTGATCCCGCCTACGACCCCGAGGCGCTCCGGGAGATCTTCTACCGGTTCTACGGGCCCGAGGATCCCGAGCCGGTCGACCCGATCCGGGCGGCCCGCGACCGGACGGCGCCCCGGGCGGTGCGGGCGCGCCACGCGCTGCGGGGTCGCAGCGTCGACGGTGTCCGCGTCTACCAACTGACCCCGCCGAATGTCACGACGGCGACGCTCCCGGCTGCGTTCCGGGCCGCGCTTCCCCCGGCCTGGGTGCCCGTCGTTCGCGACACCCTGCGCGCGTACCGCGCCTGGTTCGAGCGCACCTACGAGCTGCCGGGCCGGGAGGGGATCGGCAGCCGCTGGGAGGGCGACCAGCTGGAGTACGCCGTCGGCGGCACCGTCACCCGGCAGGGTGCGGAGACCGCTCTGGAGGCCGCCGAGCACGAGGGCGGGCACCTGGACTGGTACTCGTTCGACCAGGGCGCCACCCGGTTCCTGGCCGACGGCGAGCCCGCGGGAACCGTCGTCGACGTCCGTTCCGTGATCCCCGTCCCTGCGGAGTATCCCGGCATGCCGAAGCCGCGCTGGTGGCAGTTCGAGGACGCCGCCGTCGACCTCGGAAAGCTGAGCGCGGACGCGACGGATGTGGCGCGCATCGTCGTCAGCGAGTTCGCGCTGCTCTACAGCAACGACTGGTTCACGGTCATCTGCCGCCAACCGGTGGGCAGCGTCGCGGAGCTTCAGGGCGTCGTCGTGACGGACACGTTCGGCTGGCGCACGCTCGTGCAGCCCACGGTCCAACCGACGGGGGCGGACTGGACGGGCTGGGACGCCTTCAGCCTCTCGCCGCGGTCGTCCGGCGCCGCGCAGGCGCCCCTGCCGCAGCACCTGTTCCTGCCGCGCACGCTGCCGCACATCGTCGACGGTGAACCGCTCGAGCAGGTTGCCTTCGTGCGTGACGAGACTGCCGACATGGTGTGGGCGATCGAGCAGCGCGTCCCCGACGGGCTGGACGCCTCGCGCGACGCGGCGGAGGCGTCGCGGCGGATGCGTCAGCAGATCGATCCGACGGCGGATGCCGCGCCCGCGCCGTCGCCCGGGGGAATGCTGCGCTACACGCTGCAGATCGAGGTCGCCGAGAACTGGATCCCCTTCATCCCGGTGCATCTGGATGGCCAGCAGCGGGCGATCCAGCTGCAGCGCGGCACGCTCCGCCGCACGATCGGCGAGGAGGACACGCTGATCAGGCCCGTCACGTCGATCCTGCGAGAGGGTATCGATGACGACGACAACCGGCTGGCCGCCTACTACGTCCACGAGGAGGAGGTCCCCCGGGCAGGCGTCCAGGTGCAGGGGCTGCTGCGCCGCGCGCGCCGGTACGACGGCACCCCCGTGGTGTGGCACGCCCGCCGGGTCACCACCGGCAGGGGAGAGGCCCGTTCCGGCCTCGCCTTCGACCGGATTTCGTGAGCCGGAAGGGTTGACAGGCGCGCTGAGGGAACGGACGATGGGAGAACCATTGGTAGTGCTGAGCACACTCGTCTTTGTCGCGGGGAACAAGAAGAATTTCTGACCTAATGGGAGTCCTCCTGGGCGGACGTCGTGCGTTCTTCGCTGCGGATGCAGGGTTCCGTCTCGGCTCACCGTTCAGGGGGCACTTAACCTTTTGTCGAGTCACCTGTGTGCGAGATCGTCATGCATTTCATCGTCCTGACCGGCCTCCCCGGGGCGGGAAAGACCGACATGCTGGCGCGGCTGGCCGCGGCGGGGGAGCAGGTCGTCGACCTTGAGGGACTCGCGCGGCATCGTGGCTCCAGCTTCGGCCGGGTGGGCATTTCCGAGGAGCAGCCGACGGAGCCCGAGTTCCACGCCCTGATCGCCGCGGCGCTCGACGCCTGCGACCCCGCCCGCCCCGTGTGGTTGGAGGACGAGGGGCCGCACATCGGGTCGCTGTGGCTTCCCCCTCGGGTCAGGGAGGCCATTGTGTCGGCCCAGACGGTCGAGCTGACCTGCTCCTTCGAGGAGCGGGTGGAGCGGATCGCCGGCACCTACGGCACCGCGCCCCCGGAGGAGCTGATCGCGGCGACACAGCGGATTCGGCGACGCCTCGGCAACAGCAGGACGGACAGGGCGATCAGCCACTTCCACGCGGGCCGGCCTCGTTCCGCGATCCGGGTCCTGCTGGAGTACTTCGACGAGGCCTACGCGCTGCGCGCCGCGGGCGACACCCGCATACCGCTGTTAGGCGACCCCGGGCGCTGAAGCCCAACCGTCGCCTGCCAGACTGGGCCACGCACGAGGGTACGAGGAAGCCGGTGAGAGTCCGGCGCGGTCCCGCCACTGTTACCCGCTCAGGGAAGTCAGGAACTCGTCTCGTGCGAGTCGTTTCCATGGGCGAGGACACCCAGAAAGGCGGGCCCCAGTGGCGCATCCCCTTCTCGTCGGCGTAGGCGTAGGCCCCGGCGATCCCGAACTCATCACCGTCAAAGCCGTCCGCCTGTTGGCGGCGGCGGACGCCGTGCTCGTGCCCGCCACGGAGGAGTCCGGCGACGGACCGGGCAGAGCCGAGCAGATCGTGGCGGCCAACTGCCCGGGCGCGAGGATCGTGCGGATCCCGTTCTCCATGGCCTGTAAGCGCGGCATCAGCGAGAAGCGGAAGGAGTCCTGGCAGGCCTCGGCCGACGCCGCCGTCGGCGCCTTCCGCGAGGGCGCCGCGGTCGTCGTGTTCGCGACGGTGGGGGACCCGAGCGTCTACTCCACCTTCTCCTACCTCGCCGCGCACGTCGTCGAGCTGCTGCCCGAGGTCGAGATCCAGGTGGTGCCCGGCGTCACCGCGATGCAGGCGCTGGCCGCCGAGAGCCGCACCCCGCTCGTCGAGGGCACCGAGACGCTCGCGCTGGTGCCGGTGACCGCCGGGATGGAGAAGCTCGGCGAGCTGCTGGACGTCGTCGACACTGTCGTCGCCTACAAGGGCGGACGACGCCTCCCTGAGGTCGCGTCGACCATCCGCGGCAAGGGACGTGACGCCGTGCTCGGCGTCAACATCGGGCTCGAGCGCCAGGAGCTGCACCGCCTGAGCGACGTCGAGGACGCCGCCGCGCCCTACTTCAGCACGGTGCTCGCGCCCGCGCGCCGCAGCGACCAGCCGGGAGGCCGCCTCTGACCGGCGAGCGCCCGGCGGCCTGTCGCGCCTAGTTCTCCTTGTGGCCGGTGAGGACCATCATCATGATGTTGACGCTCGCGATCACGAACCGGCCGAACTGGACGACGAGGTTCTGGCGACGGCGCAGCGTCTTCGCGGTCGGCGCCGGGGCGTCGGGATAACTGGTGACAACGGGGTCTGACATCGCGCTCACTCCGGGATCAGCGGCCAGCCGGGCCGCGCCTTGGCCTTGTAGATGAACAGGTGATGGAGCATCAGCTTCATCCAGTGCCCCGCGAGGCCGATCTCGCCGCGGGTGCCCTTCTGGTTGCGCCCGCCCGTGTCGGGGTAGCGCTCGTGGTCGGGGACCACCGGGTACATCGTCATCATCGCGGCCGACCCGGTGCGCATGCCCGTGCCCGCCGAGGCGACGCAGGCGGCGCAGAGCGCCGCCATCGTCGCGCGCGGCGCCGGCGCGTCCTTGCCGGAGATGCGGTCGACGATGGTGAGCGCGACGGTCTTGCCCATGATCCCCGACGGCATGCCCGTGCGCGGCGGGGATGGCGCGATCATCGTCCCGTTGGGGCTCTTCCGCGGGATCGAGATCTGGTGGGGCGGGGCGAACGCGATGCCCACGGCGAACACGTTCGGGAAGCCGGGCACCTCGTAGGTGGCCGGCCAGTCCTCGGCCCGCCACTGGTCGTGGGTTTTCGGCGTGTAGTCGGCGTCGACCTTCATGAACCCCGACGGCGCGAACAGCTGGTCGGTGATGTCCGAGCCGTCGCGGTCATAGGCCGCGAGGCCCGCGCCGCCGAACGGCGGCAGCAGCATCGCGAAGTCGAAGTCCTGCGTGTGGGTCCGGCCGTCGAGGGTCTCGTAGTGGATGACGCCCGGGTCGACCCTCGACACGTGCGCGCCCAGGATGGAGTGCACGTTTCGCTCGGTGAACAGGGACTCGGTCCACATCCGCGACGACTGCTGGAAGCCCTGCTCGACGAAGGTCATGCCGCCCACGCCGAAGTCGCCGAGCGTCGCCTCGTTGGTCAGGTAGATGAGCCGAGCCTTGTCGCGGACGCCCGCCTTGCGCAGCTCGTGGTCGACGTTGAACGCGTACTCGAACGCCGCGCCCTCGCAGGTGCACGTGCCGTGGCCCATGCCGACCACGAGGGTCTGCTCCTCGCCCCGTCGCATGCGCTCGATGCTCGCGGCCAGGTGTTCCGCGGCCTCGACGGCGTGCGAGGCGGTGCACACCGACACCGAGTTCCCGCCGTCGGGCCCGAGCCCCGAGGTCGCCTCGAACTTGAGCTTCGGGCCGGTGGCGTTGATGAGGTAGTCGTAGCGGATGCGCTCCTCGTCGCCGCCCCTCGCCTTGGAGGTGTGGACGAGATCGACGGCGCCCGTCGCGTCCGCCTCGTCCCCGTGGGGCCGCAGGGCGACCGCCCGCGCCTGGATGAACTCCACCCCCTGCTTGGCGTAGACCGGGGCGAGGGGGAAGACGACCTGGTCCTCCGTCATGTCCCCGACCCCCACCCAGATGTTCGAGGGGATCCAGTTCCAGTGGGAGTTCGGGGAGACCACCGTGACGGTGTGCTCCCTGCTCAACTTGCGGCGCAGGTGAAGGGCAGCCGTGTGCCCCGAGACGCCTGCGCCGAGGACGACAACGCGAGCCATGTCCTGACCTTTCCGGCGCGCACCGCTGCGCGCATGGGCACACTCTACCACATACCCCCAGGGGTATAAGACGACGGGGTTGGCCCTCAACCTGGCCCCGGCCGTTCCCGGCGAGGGGGCGTCTGCCAGACTGTCGTCAGGCGGATCGCGATGATCCGTCGGCACGAGGTAGCGAGGAACCCGGTGAGAGTCCGGGGCGGTCCCGCCACTGTGGCCCTCCGCCAGGAGGGGAGTCAGGAACTCGTCTCGTGCGTCGTTTCTCTGGGCGCAGGACCCAAGAAGGGCAGGTTCCGCGTGAGCGTGCACACACCACCGGACGAGGGGGCGCGACGGGGCAAGGTCGTCTTCGTCGGCGCCGGGCCGGGGGCGGACGACCTCATCACCGTGCGCGGCGCGCGCGTGATCGCCGAGGCCGACATCGTCATCTGGGCGTCGTCGCTGGTCCATCCCGGGATCGTGGCGGGCGCCAAGCCCGGCGCGGTGATCGTCGACTCCGCGGCCGAGGCGCTCGAGGACACGGAGGCGCACTACCGGCGCGCGGCCGAGAAGGGGCTGCTTGTCGCCCGCGTGCACACCGGCGACCCGTCCATCTACGGCGCGACGGGGGAGCAGTACGAGCAGTGTCGGCAGCTGGGCCTCGACTACGAGACCGTCCCCGGCGTCTCCGCCTACTCCGCCACCGCCGCGCGGATGAACGCGGAGATCACCATCCCGGAGGTCTGCCAGTCGTTCATCCTCACCAGGCTCGAGGGCGGGCGCACGCCCATGCCCCCGCGCGAGACCGTCCGCGGGTTCGCGGCTCACGGCGCGACGATGGCGCTGTACCTCTCCGCCGCGCGCAACAAGCAGCTCCAGGACGAGCTGCTGGCCGGCGGCTACCCGCCGGAGACGCCCTGCATCGTCGGCTACCGGGTGACCTGGCCCGACGAGATGATGCTGCGCTGCCGCCTCGACGAGCTGTCGGCCACCATGCGCGAGCACAAGCTGTGGAAGCACACCATCGTGATGGTCGGCCCCGCGCTCGCCGAGGGCCACAGCGGCACCCGCAGCCACCTCTACCATCCCGGATTCCGACACGAATACCGCGCCGCCGAGGCGGGCGCCCAACGCGACCTGCGCGCCCACGGGGCCGGCGCGGTCCACACCCAGGAGTCAGAAGCATGATCCACGTTCACGGCTACCTCGGAGAGCTCTCCGACGACACCCGCGCCCTCGCGGAGGCCTCCGCCCTGGTCGTCGGCGGGCGGCGTCACCTCGCCGACCTCGGCGTCGAGCCCGAGCGCCAGGTCGTGCTCGGCGCGCTGACGCCCGCGCTGGAGCGCCTCGGCGCGCTCCGGCCCGACCAGGACGCGCTGGTGGTCGCCAGCGGCGACCCCGGCTTCCACGGCATCGTGCGGCGCATCCGCATGGCCGGCCACCAGGTACGGGTCCGCCCCGCCGTCAGCTCGGTCGCCGCCGCCTTCGCCGCCGTCGCGCTGCCCTGGGACGACGCGCTGGTGGTGTCCGCGCACGGCAAGCCCATCGACGAGGCCGTCGCCGCCGCCAAGTGGCACCCGAAGGTGGCCGTGCTCACGTCGCAGGGCGCGGGCGTGCGTGAGCTGGCGGAGGCCGTCGGCCACCTCGGCCGCACCTTCGTCCTCGCCGAACGGCTCGGCGAGGCGGACGAGCGCGTGCGCGTGCTCGCGGCCCGCGAGGCCGCGGCTCTGGAGGACGTCGTCGAGCCCAACGTCGTGCTGATCCTCGACGGCACCCCCGACGATGAGTCGCTGGTGTCGGGAGCCTTTCGACGCGGGCCCGGCGCTTCGCGCGGGGGCCAGGCTCAAGGAGCGGTGGTGGGCCAGCTCATCAACTCGCCCGCGGCGCGCCGGCGCGCGGACCAGATCGACGGCGTGCTCGGCGTCGCCTCGATCCGCTACGACGGGCCCGCGTCCGAACTGCTGCCCCAGGCCTGGGCCGAGTGCGACCTGATCGTCAGCCACCTCGCGCTCGGCGCCACGACGCGGCTGGTCGCGCCGCTGCTGCGCGACAAGAAGACCGACCCTGGCGTCGTCGTCATCGACGAGGCGGGCCGGTTTGCCGTGCCGCTCGTCGGCGGCCACGCGGGCGGCGCCAACGACCTCGCCCGCCGGATCGCCGAGGGCCTCGGCGCCACGCCCGTCCTCACCACCGCCACCGACGCCCTCGACCTCCCCGCGCTGGACACCCTCGGCTGGGCCTACTCCGGCGACGTCGCGGGCGTCACCCGGGCGCTGATCGACGGCGCCCCGGTGCGGGTCGAGAGGCCGCAGCCCTGGCCGCTGCCCCCGCTGCCCGCCAATGTGGCAGTGGATGCGGTGGACGCGAGGGCGCGGATCGTCGTCACCGACCGGGTGAGCGTTCCGCCGTCGGAGCTGCCCACCGTGGTGCTGCACCCGAAGAGCCTCGTCGTGGGCATGGGCTGCAACCGCGGCACCCCCGTCGAGACGCTGCGCGCGCTGCTCACCGAGACGCTGGCCGCCCACGACCTGGCCCTCGAGTCCGTGACGGCGATCACCACCGTCGACCTCAAGGCGGGCGAGATCGGCCTGCTGCAGCTGGTCAAGCAGCTGGGCGTGCCGCTGATCGACTACACCCCGGAGACGCTCGCCGAGCAGGACGTGCCCACGCCCAGCGCCATGGTGCAGGGGCACGTCGGCACGCCGTCGGTCTCCGAGGCCTCGGTGCTCGCCAGGGGCGCGGAGTTGCTGGTGCCGAAGCAGCGCAACTCCGACGCGACCTGTGCCGTCGGGCGGATCCCCGTGCGCGGGCGGCTCAGCGTCGTCGGCCTAGGGCCCGGCTCCCGCGACCTGCTCACCCCCCGCGCCGTCGAGCGGCTCCGCCAGGCCACCTTCATCGTCGGCTACGGGCCCTACGTGAAGCAGATCCGCGACCTGATCCGCCCCGGCACCCGCGTCCTCGCCTCCAAGATGGGCACCGAGGAGATGCGCACCGCCGCCGCGATCGACGCGGCACGCGGCGGCGAGAACGTCGCGCTGGTGTGCGGCGGCGACCCCGCCATCTATGCGATGGCCAGCCCCGTCCTGGAGCAGGGCACCGACGGCATCGACGTCGACATCGTGCCCGGGGTCACCGCCAGTCTCGCCGTCTCGGCGATCCTCGGCGCGCCGCTCGGCCACGACCACGTCACCCTCTCGCTCTCGGACCTGCACACCAGCTGGGAGAACATCGAGAAGCGCCTCTTCGCGGCAGCCGACGGCGACTTCGTCGTCGCGCTGTACAACCCGCGCAGCCGAACCCGGCTGAAGCACCTGCCGCGCGCCCTGGAGATCCTCGGCGCGAAGCGCGCGCCCGACACCCCCGTCGCGGTGGTGCAGCAGGCCTGCCGCAAGCGGCAGAAGGTGATCATGAGCACGCTTTCCGAGTTCCGGCCCGAGTGGGTGGACATGAACTCGCTCGTGGTGGTGGGCTCGTCGACGACGAAGTTCGTCACCACCGGCGGGGGAACCACGATGATCGTCACCCCGCGCGACTACGCATGGATGCCAACCGACACCGAGGAGCAGACCGCATGACCACCGGACCCCTGAACGGCACGAGCGCCGCCCCCCTCGTGATCGCCGCCCACGGCACCCGCGACGCCGAGGGCGAGGCCGTGTGCCGCGCGCTCGCCGACCGGGTGCAGGCGCTGCTGCCGGACCGGCGCGTCGCGCTGGGCTTCGTCGAGCTGAGCTCGCCGTCGATCCCCGACGCGCTCGTGGACGTGCTCCGAGGCCAGGCCGAGCCGCGCGCCGTCGTCGTCCCCCTGATGCTCGGCACCGGCGGGCACGTGCGCGTCGACATCCCCGAGTTTATAGAGGAGGCGTTGGAGGCCGTCCCCGGCGCGCGGATCGACTACGCGGCTCACCTCGGCCCCGACCCGCGCCTGATCGACGCCGTGCGCGAGCGGATCTCTGCGGCGATGGGCGACTGGGCGCCGAGCGAGACGACGCTGGTCCTCGTCGGGCGCGGCGCGCTGGTGCCGGACGCCAATGCCGACCACGTGCGGCTGGCGCGGCTGCACTTCGAGACCGGCGGCTGGCAGGGCGTCGAGCCCGGCTTCATCCAGGTCACCCGGCCCTCGCTGCCCGAGGCGCTCGACCGCGCCTACGCGGCGGGCGGCAGGCAGCTGGTCGTCATGGGGCACTGGCTGTTCCCCGGCCGGCTGCGCACCTGGACCTTCGAGCAGGCCGAGGCCTGGGCCGCGGCCCACCCCGACGCGGAGGTGCGCGTCGCCGAGGTGATCGGCGCCTGCGACGAACTCGCCCGCGTTGTCGCCGACCGCTACCGCGAGACGCTGATGGACGCCCCCGGCGTCGGCGCGCCCGCCTACCTCAGCGGCCTGCGGCTGCGCGGCCGCCGCGTGGTGGTCGTCGGCGGCGGCACGGTGTCGAGCCGTCGCCTGCCCCGGCTGCTTGACTCCGGCGCCGACGTGACCCTGATCTCCCCGACGGCCACGCCCGCCCTCGAGGCGCTGGCCGCAGAGGGGCGCATCGCCTGGGAGCGCCGGGCCTACCTGGACGGCGACCTCCGCGGTGCCTGGTATGTCCTGGCCCAGACCGACAACCCGCAGGTGAACGCGCTCGTCGCGGCGGAGGCCGAGGCGAGCCGCACGTTCTGCGTGCGCGCCG
>CAYVWO010000001.1:0-334 GCA_964455495.1 uncultured Tessaracoccus sp. | reverse complement strand
CGCCGACGACGCCACCGGCGGCACCGCCTGGACCGCGACCACGATGAACGCCGACGGCGTCACCGTCGGCGTGCTCGGCAGCCGCGACCCCGTCCGCTCCCGCGGCGTCCGCGACGCGCTGCTCGCCTCCGTCCGCTCCGCCCTGGCCCAGGAGACCCCGTGACCGCGTACCTCAGGACCGGCGAGGAGATCTACGAGGAGTCGTTCCGGATCATCCGCGCGGAGACCAACCTTGCGCGCTTCCCGGGCGATGTGAGTCGCGCCGTCGTGCGCATGGTGCACGCGGCCGGCGCCACCGATATCGCCGACGACGTGGCCTTCACCCCCGATGTGG